>CAYOHA010000062.1:0-11329 GCA_964403625.1 uncultured Dehalococcoidales bacterium
TGATAAGAAGAGATATAGTTCCTCGGGAAGAGGCTTTATTAGCAAGCAGTAATCCAGAGAAGATAAATAGGCCGTTACCAAGTGCGGTAGGGATAGCCTAGCTATTAGTAAATCATTGAAATCCTTTAAATACAAGGTTAAAACTTTACCAGTGATTTTACCCAGACTGGTATATATTTACCGTTTCTATAACGGATAGCCGCAAAGAATAAGCCTACAACCATGGCAAAGACCAGCGCTAGACCAGTAAAAGTTACCGCAATTACGGCATATTGTAGCCACAGGGCATCGGTCTCATAAAATATATATATCAGTTTGAGAATAGAACCAAGAACAGATACAAAAATTGTCGATGCCAGGACGTATCTCATCGAGACCCCTTTTAGATATTTTGTTGTCAGCGAACCGAAGTATATTCCTACAGATGAACTCATAACCATGATGAGGGCAACAAAGACAACACTATTACCATCAAGGGTATATCTGATACTACCAAAAGCTGCCGGTAAAATTATCTGTAACAGACTGGTACCAACAGCCGTGAACGAAGGCACTCCTATCAGATAAATGAGAGATGGAACCATGATAAATCCGCCACCTACCCCAAGGAGTCCAACCAGCGTACCGGTAAGCAGTCCAATCGCCAATAGTATCCAGAGGGAGAGTGTCACATTAGCTTTCGAAAAATGTATTACCGGCGGTATTTTGAGTCGCTGGATCAAAGATGATAGTGATTCTGCGTCGGCAGTCTTTTGTGGTTTTCCTTCTGTACTAATCATAGTATCGAGCATTGCTTTCGTTCGAGTGCTTTCCTTTAATGTGTAGCTGCCAACTATGATGAGGAGACATATTGAGGTAAGCAGTACTGCCTCTTCGGCTATACCTATAGCTCTCGTCCAGTTTAGGACTCTTATTCCTAGTTCAACTCCACCAGTGATAAATATTGCTAATAATGTACCGAGTTTAATATCCACATTGCCAAGCTGTCTATGAATTAATGTGCCAATAATAGAGTTCCCCATTACCCATAACAGGCTCGTACCTACTGCTAATTGTGCCGGGAAGCCAAGGATGATAAGAACAGGAGTCATTATGAAGCCTCCACCAATACCAGCAAAGCCACTGATAACCCCGGCAATAAGGCTGAGGAAAATAATGTAGAATAGATTTATTTCAACTCCGGGGATTACAGAAAACGTTACCATATCTTTAACTCGTCGTATCCTCGTTATCGGGGCTGTTTCTTTCCCTTTGCTCGTAGCCTACTAAGTCAGCGATCTTGCCTGATAATAACCCTAATATGAATGATAACAGTGTCATTAGACCAAGATTATATAGTATGGAAAGATAAGCTTTGCCTTCCTCGACAAGGTCAAGGAGTCTGTCATATGTCCCGGCAGAATACCAGTCGATTATATGCCAGATGATGAATCCACATATTATTGATAGGGCTGTTACCCATATTGCGGCTTTCTTTCTTTCGTTTTTAGTCACATTCTTTCCCGACATTCTTTTTTTCAAAAAAATCCTGTAGCCAAAAACAGGCAAATCTTTAGAGGAAAAGGTATCAACAAAGAAGGTAGCAAGTAGACTATCCGGTTATTCTATATCCAGATGCTCTTTTATAGCTCTATGTACTTCATACCGAAGCCTGGTATCATCAAGATAGCCAAGTAATCTCTCCAATCGTTGCTTTGAGATGGTTCTTATCTGATGAGCCATTATAATAGATTCCAAAGGCTGTCCTGCTTTTCCTTCTGGTAAAATTATCTCGGAGGGGTATAACCGGCGTTTTGTTGATGTCAGAGGCAGGACTGTCACATTAGGCATTGCCTGGTTAAATTCCTCGTTGCTTATAATAAGTACCGGACGTATACCCTTTTGTTCAGCCCCGGTCACAGGGTCAGGATTAGCCTCAAAAACTGACCACTGAAATACTGGCATCATCCTATCCTCCGGGCGGTTTCAGCATCTGCAGTCTGGAAAGAGGACTCAATATTCTCAATATCCTTGAGTAACAAGGTATCTTTAGCTCCTTCTTGCCATAGCTTTTGTCGTGATTGTCTCTGCAGCTCTTTCAACTCTTTGAGTAGCGCTTGCTCAACCAGAGCATTCTTGCTAGGTGCCATTCCTTGAGCCATTATATCGTCTAAGGCTGCTAAAACATCGGTGTGCAAGTTGAATGTGGCTTTTTTTGTCTTTCCTCGCATATACTTAACCTCAACTTCTGTATCCTACCATATACTTCCATATATCGCAAGCATTATTGGGAAGTATATTTTATCCAGATATAGATGAGATTTTCTTTCAACTCCTTATGTAGTCGGTTTCAACCCTTTTTTACAAGTCCTCCCGCCAGGCGCGGTTTGAGATGCCCATCCTGAGCCATCCAGCGGATGGTGTCGGCTAATGTTTCCTCAATGGGTCTTGGCTCTATGCCAAATTCACTACGTGTTGCTGAGTCATCCATCCTGGAAGAAAGCCCGGTAACATAGACAGCCTGATAGTTGACCGGCAGGCGAAACGGGAGCACGTATTGAGACCAGTCAAACAATCGCATCAGCCATAATAACGTCCAGGCAGGGAGCGAAACAGTAGGTAGCTTACGTCCGGTTACCGATGCGATGAGGGACATTGCCTCACCAATGCTTGTATTGGTAGCAGGTGCAATATACCAGCGTTGTCCACGCCCCTTCTCCATCACTGCTGCATGCATTTTGGCAAGGTCCCGCACGTCTGTGATTGGGACTATACCGCTTGGTGTGACCGCCCAGAACCGCCGCAATATGTTCTCTGCCATCTGGCAACTCTCACCCAGATGAGGGTCGTGAGGACCCCAGACAGAGCCAGGATAGGTGATTACCACTGGCGCGCCAGCATCCTGGAGCTTCCGGGCAACGCGGTCAGAATCAGCTTTAGAACTGAAATAAGCACCGCGTGGATTACTGGGAATCGAGGCCGGGGAAAGTACCGCATTCTTTACTCCAATAAGTGCTACAAAGCTGGAAACATGTACTATGGGGTCGTGTCCTAACTTATAAGCCGTTCCAAGTACTATCTCTGCCCCCTGCACATTGGTCTTGTTTATTCGCTTGGCATTCCTGGAGTCCAGCGAGTAAACAGAGCCGCAGTGCATGGTAGCATCACATCCTTCGGCTGCCTGCTCGACAGTTCGCTGGTCAGTGACATCACCTAATACAGTCTCAACCTTATCTACCCCGAGAGGGTCAAGTGCCGGGCTTACCCGTTCTAATTGACGCACCAGGAGTCTGACCTGGTGTCCGTTACGGAGTAACTCGGCTACCGTGTGTGACCCGACGAACCCTGTACCACCTGTTACCATTACCTTCATTTCCGACCTCAAATTTTTTAACTATATATTATTTTTTTATCTGAACGGGAGCTGCTGTGATTGTTGGTGTATTATAACATAATATTATATTTTATAAAGAAATAAGTTTTTCATAGTCTGTACTCTGGATAATCCCTCTTTAAAAGATCTCTATTCAATCTATTTGTATTTTCCCTATTTTAAGAATATAATATTCGCAATTTTATCTATTAGTTTCTTATCAGTTTACCAAGTTTGTAGTTGTATAGTAATAGAATATTTCAATGTCCATTTTTAATGAATGGCGTCTAAAAGGATACGGCGATTACACAACCAGAGTCTAAAAAGCGCTCGTTCATATGGAGTACTCTCCCGTTCTTTATAATTGCCCACGCAGCTCACCACTTACTGACGGCATTACCGCAGCCTTTCCTGCCCTATATACAGGAAGAATTTAAACTGAACTACGCGAAATCTGCGGTTGTGACTTCAGCATTCTCCCTATCTGCCGGGGCAGCGCAGTTGCCTTCAGGCTGGTTTGCTGACCGTATTGGTCCAACGATTTTGATAACCATTGGTATTGTCGGTGTGGCTGTTGGTGGTGCCCTTGTTGGTCTTTCTCAAGGTTATATCATGCTCATTATCTGCCTGATTTTTATGGGGCTTATGTCCGGCGGATACCATCCAGCCGCTACCCCCCTGATATCTGCTTCTGTTCCACCAAACCAGCGCGGTCGGGCACTCGGGTTCCACCTTATTGGAGGTAATTCCAGCTTCTTTATTGCACCACTTGTTGCTATTGGAATTGCCAACGCTTGGGGGTGGCGGGGTTCCTTCCTGACTCTGGCGGTACCTACGGCGATTCTGGGTGTCCTCTTTTATTTTTATCTGACACGCCGGGGAGGTAAAGCCTATATCGATGAGGTTAAGCGAAGACAGGTTGAGGAGAAGCCACCACAACCGGGATATAAGCGCCGGCTGATAGCATTTCTGGCGATGATGGTTATTGGTGGTGGTGCCGGAGCATCCATCAATGCCTTTCTAACTTTATATATGGTGAATGAACTGGGGGCTTCCAAGCAAATGGCCGGTATGCTGCTGTCAGTCATCTATTCCTCGGGTTTATGGGCAGGACCTGTCGGTGGCTATATTTCTGACCGCATCGGTAGTGTCAAGGTTATTATTGTTACCGGAATTATCGGCGGTCTGCTAATTTTTGCCCTGAAGGCTGTTACCCTGGGATTTAGCCTTTACATCGTCCTGTGGGCTATGGGCTTTATTCAGGCGGTACGTTTCCCGGTGACCGAAGTTTTCATTATGAGTCAGACTCCGGCAAAGCACCGTTCTACAATCTATGGTGTTTACTATTCTACGATGCAGTATACGGGCGCAATCTTTGCCCCCATTATGGGTAGTTTTATTGACAAGTATGGTTTTGACATAATGTTAACCTACTCTGCCATCGGGGTAACGGTGGTGGCGGTGATAACTTCTCTATTTATCTTTGACGCTAGAGGGTAATCTGTTTCGCTTGGTCTTTACTCTCTATATGATCGTGATATTTACTAACATCAGCCCTGAACTGCATTGATCGAAAACCCTATTTTGCCCTCGGGTAAGAACCTAGGACTTTAAGAAATATTGTAGTCTTCTCTAAATGTTCAAAAGCTTCTCGGACTGCCCTGTCTTCTCGGTGACCTTCAAAATCAAGAAAGAAATTGTATTGCCAGGGTTTTTCCTTTATTGGTCTGGACTTAAGCCTGGTCAGATTGATATTTCTCGAGGCAAATATCTTGAGGGCCTCAGATAATGCCCCCGGTCTATCTTTTACCGAAAAGATGATAGACGTCTTGTCGTTTCCTGAAGGTAGTGAGTCCTGCCTGGATAGAATGAGAAATCTGGTGTAATTATTTGGATTGTCCTCGATTCCCTGGGCTATGACCTGCATTCCGTAGATTTCAGCCGCTCTGGCACTGGCGATAGCCGCGCCATCTTTTATCCCTTTCTCTTTTATCATCTTTACACTACCGGCTGTGTCGTAGGTTGGGATTATTTCGCAGTCCAAATGCTTAAGGAAAGCTTGGCATTGACCTAGAGCTTGGGGGTGTGAGTAAATCCTTTTCATCGAGTCCATCCGTGTTCCTGGATTGGTTATTAGGCAGTGAACGATCCGTAGTTCTGTTTCACCATATATCTTGAGTTCTGAGTCCATAAGCAGGTCACTTGTCCGGTTGATACTGCCTTCGAGTGAATTCTCAACAGGTACTATGCCAAACTGCGTCTCTCCTTGCTCTACAGCCTTGAAGACATTGTCGAGGTCCCCGCAGGGCTTAACTTGTATTGATGAGCCGAAAAATTGAAATGCAGCTTCTTCACTGTAGGCTCCAGTCTCACCTTGAAAAGCAACAACCACTCCCTGCACGCCTCTAGATGCTGTTATTATTTGCTGATAGATGTTAGCGATATCTTCCTCGCTTATCTTCTCGTCACGAGCTAGCCTTCTTACCATCTCCAGGACTATTCTTTCTCTTTCATTGTCCCGTATTTGTCTTCCCTGTCTCTTTTTCTCCTTGCCTATTTCTTCGGAAATCCTTATTCTCTCGGCGATAAGCCGGACTATTTTCTCATCAGTTTCATCAATTTTCTTTCTTAACTCTTCAAGGCTCATTTCAAAACCTCCGGGATAAGTCCTGCCCTCATCGCGAAATCACAGAGGGTTACCGCCATCATCGATTCCACAACCGGCACGGCTCTGGGCACAATGCAGGCATCGTGCCTGCCGATTACTTCAAGACTGGTAGGCTGCATTTTCTCCATATCGACCGTATTCTGTCGTCTGGCTATAGAGGAACTTGGCTTGACGGCAACCCTTAGTACTATTGGCATGCCATTGCTTATACCACCGAGAATGCCACCGGCATTATTGGTTGTGGTAACTATCCTGCCATTCTTGATGGTGAATGGGTCGTTATTCTCTGAACCTCTTTTACTGGCAGCCGAGAAACCGGAGCCGAACTCGACTCCCTTGACTGCCGGGATGGCAAAGAGGGCTTTTGCCAGCTCTCCCTCCAGAGTATCAAAGACCGGTTCTCCCAGGCCGACCGGTACGTTAAGAGCGATACCCTCGATAATTCCCCCCACGCTATCGTTTTCCTTTCTTGCCTGCTCAATTACTTTGAACATATCTTTGGCAGCCTTGAGATCGGCACACCGGAATGGATCTGTCTCAATGTTGGCTCTAATTTCGTCAATATTTTTTGTTCCCGCTTTTACTCCGCCTATTTCAACAGTGTGGGCTAGAACCTCAACGCCAGTAAGTTTAAGCACTTTTTTTGCCACAGCTCCGGCCATAACAAAACCAGCCGTGATTCTTCCGGAAAACATCCCCCCACCCCTGAAATCATTGAATCCGCCGTATTTTATAAAGGCAGTATAGTCCGCATGGCCCGGTCTGGGCAGGAACCTTGCTTTCTCGTATTCACTGGAATCAACATCCCTGTTCCATGCCAGCAGGCATATTGGAGCGCCGGTGGTGAACCCGTTAAAGGTACCGGAGAGTATTTCAACCTTGTCCTCTTCAACTCTGGTTGTTGAGGCTATGCCTGCTCCCGGTCTTCTTCTATCCACTTCTTTCTGGACATCTGGCTCGATGAGTGGTAAGCCAGCCGGGCATCCGTCTATTATTATTCCTACACATCTGCCGTGACTTTCTCCGAAGCTGGTTATAGTAAAAAGTTTACCGAAACTATTTTCCATCTATCTTCACCTCGCCCCCGATACTCTTCAGTATATCCCAGAACTCGGGGTATGTCTTGGAGACACATTCAGCATTATTTATCATAATTCCATCAGCGTACAAACCAGGCAGGCTGAAAGCCATGGCAATGCGGTGGTCGCCCCTACTATCGATGACCGAATTTATCGTCGGCCCGCCGACAACGACCAGCCTGTTCTTCTCCTCAACGACTTTTATACCCATCCTCGTTAACCCTTCTTTTACGGCTGATGTTCGGTCCGATTCTTTTAGCCTGGCCCTTTCTATTCCGGTGAATTCGCTTATCCCCTCGGCCGCTGCCGCCAGGACTGCTACGGTCGGTAACAGGTCTATACAGTCAGAGAGATCGGCTTTTATCGCTTTTAGCCTTGACTTTTTTACGATAACCGAATTTTTGCCAATTTTAATCGTTACTCCCATCTCTATCAGGAAGTCCAGTATCGCCTTATCCCCCTGTAGGCTGTCTGGATTCAGATCCTCCACTTCTACTTCCCCGCATAGAGCCCCCAGTGCCAGAAGGTATGAAGCTGAAGACCAGTCTCCCTCAACCCGGTATCTGGCTGGTTTATAGGATTGTTTTGATATTTCAAATTCTCTGAGGTTTTCAGATGATTTTACCCTAATCCCGAACTTTTTCAGGCATTCTATAGTCATCAGTACGTAAGGGCGTGATTCCAGGGGTGTCGTCAACCTGACCTTGACAGGCTCCTCGGCAAAAGGAGATATATGCAATATAGCTGAAACAAATTGAGAGCTGATGTTCCCCGGTAATTCAGTAATGCCGCCTTTTAGCTTTCCCCCAATAACATCCACACACGCTTCCTTCTCCTGATATCGGCAGTCAACTCCCAGTTGTCTGAGTGCCTGGATGAGGGATTTTATCGGTCTTCTGGAGAGAGAAGAAGCCGAAGTCAGCCGGCTTTGACCAGGGACTAGCGAGCAAATGGCAGTCATAAATCTGAGTGTCGCTGCCGATTCCTGGCAGAAAAGGTCTGTATCCGGCTGGAGGAAATTACCTCCGCTGACCTTCCAGGAATTTTTATTCTGAAGGATGCGGATACCAACTTTACATAATACATTCTGACAGGCATCGGTATCATCGGAGTCGAGGGGATTAATTATCTCACTTTCACCTTTTGCCAGGGCAGCACAGACCAGCCCCCGGATGGTATAGCTTTTCGAGGGAGGAGCTAATACCTTTCCCTTAATTTCGCTTTTTGAAATCAAAGCCTTCATTTTTCGGCCTGGTTTGTTAAGAGAATTTTATCGTTAAATACTCATTACTCAGGTAGCTGGTTTATCAATTCTTCCAGTTTATAAACCCATGATTCATCTAGCTCGCCACTACCCTCACGACCAACTATTATTGACATACCTCCATAGTGGATATCTCCCCCAGCGGTCTCGTAATCAACCAGTATAGTACCTTTTCCACATTGAAATAAACTATCTTCTTCTAGAAGGAACAGGGGATTACTTTTATCTTCCAAGATTTGATATTCTTTGCCATTATCCATTTCAATTCGCCGAGAAATTTTAATATTTTTCGGACTCCGAAAAATCAATTCTATACATCTACCTTTTTCTCGCATTTCTTGAACTTGCTCTTCAGTCCACGAACATTCCAAGACAGCGTTTATGCCATGAAGTGTCCGGGCAAGCAGGTCTACTATTTCCATACCTACTTCACTTTTCATATCAATAATTTCTTGTACTCCATTTTCACAGTAGATAACCTTTTCCACCATTTCTATAGTCTTTGCTATCTCTGCATTTGGAATAACATCATGTTCATATAAAGGACGGCAACTAGACACAATTATGCCTATACTGATTAGGAAACAGGTAATAGCTAAGACTGTGGATTTCACCGGTCCTTATCCTTACTTTCTTTCAGCTTTTTTATTATATGTTCTGCCACAGTATCGATACTCAGTCTTGAAGTGTTTATCGTTATCTCAGCCGCCCGCTCGTAGAACGGCTTTCTGAACTTCAGCATCTCATTGATTGTTTTCAACTGGTCCTCGACTTCAAGCAGTGGTCTTTGTCCTGCCTGTCCTGATACCCTCTTTAAGATGGTTCTTGGGGAAGCGGTCAGATAGACTATTCTGGCTCCTTCTTTAAGCCGGTCAATATTTATTTTATTGAGGACTATCCCCCCGCCGCAGGCGATAACACAGTGTTTTTCACCAGCAACCTTTTTAGTAGCTTCGATCTCGCGCTCCCGGAAGCCTATCTCTCCCTCTTCTCCGAATATGTCGGGAATCGGTTTTCCCGCTTCCTGCTCAATAAGCCAGTCCAGCTCGATGAAATTTAACCCCAGCTTTTCCGCCAGAAGCTGCCCGACCGCTGTTTTGCCCGTGCCCATATAACCTATTAAAGCAATGTTAGTTTTCATACTTTTGTTTCTAAATATTTAAGTGCTTCTTTCTTCATTGGTTCGAACGGTGGTTTCTTGCCTGTCCACTTTTCAAAAGCCATAACTCCCTGCCAGACCAGCATATCAACGCCGCTGATAATTTCAGCGCCCGCTGTTTGGGCATCCTTCAGCAGTTTTGTTCTGATCGGATTGTAGATAATATCATAGACAATCATACCGGATTTCAGGAGTTCAGAGGGAACAGGAGTTACATTGATGTTTGGACTCATTCCCACGCTGGTAGCATTAACCAGAATATCAACTTTCTCAAGGGCTTTTTCCAGGTTATTTCTATTTAACTCTAAAGCTTCGACACTCTTGCTGAAAGTCTGTGAAATCCGGCGGGCTAGTTCTATTGCCCAATCAAATTCCTCGAGCCTGTTCAGTATAGTCAGATTTGCACCTCTATCTGCCAGGATAAAGGAGACTGCCCTCGAGGCACCACCAGCACCAAGAATAACGATATTCTTTCCCTTCGGCTCAACCCCTCTCTCCAGCATTGCCTGGAGAAATCCGGTGGCATCCGTATTATAACCGGTTAACACCCCATCATCATTGACTATAGTATTGATAGCACCAATCTTCTCTGCCAGAGGGTCCAGCTTATCCAGTAGTTTGGGGACGGCAACCTTATGCGGCATGGTAACACTCAACCCTCTAATATCCAGTGCCCTCATACCTGCAATAGCTGCCGGCACATCTTCCGCTTTCACTCTGAACGTCACATACACGTAGTCAAGTCCCATCTCCTTGAAAGCAATGTTGTGTATCGCCGGCGACATCGAATGTTCCACTGGGTCGCCGATAAGGGCACAAATTTTTGTCTTGCCTGAAATGACCATACTCCTCATCCTTTCACTCAGAATATTAATATCGTTTTTTGTCTGTTCAATTCCTTTTCACCAGAATGAGCATTCCTCTCGGCTCATTCGCTTCCGGTATATAGTCAGGGTTACCGATTTGTTTCCCGCTGAGGTGTGCTTTGACTCTAAATCCGGTCATCTCTGCCAGGTCCTCGATTTCCCTGCACCCGTAACAACGTATGATTTCATTAGCATTGTAGTCCGCCTCTTCCGCTGGCTTGATGATCCTTCCGTCTGTTAGGATATGAATGTGCTTGCTTCGGTATGTAGATGTAGAGACATCGAACCATTCTTCACTCAGTGAGAATCCGCCGTCAATTTCATGCCAGTTTCGCGTATGGGATAACTTTGAGCACTGCTCGAGCGGCAGATAATCAAGAAATGCCTGCCCGTCTGTCTTGAGTGCATGGTGGATTTTTTGTAGAAGCTGTTCGTTCTCTTTTTCGTTGAGCAAACCAAACGTCCCGCTAAGTATTACACAGAGATCGAATTCACTCTGGTAATCTATGTCTCTCATGTCAGCCGTATGAAACTCTCCCTTCAAGCCTTCCTTCCTAAAGACGTCGGTAGCGAATTCAATCAAGCTTTTTACCTTGTCTATTCCGACTACCCGATATCCTTTCCTGGCAAATATCTTCGCCTGGTCGCCTCCTCCGCATCCCAGGTCGAGAATGGAAGCCTTAGGTTTCAAAGCGCATTGCTTCTCGATGAGGTTGACAAGGTCCTGGTCCCACTTAAAGATGCCGGGTATCTTGTGCCGGGAAATAACCCGCCAGTAATAACCCCAATATTCCTGATATGTCAGCCTTAATTCTTCCATTCTCTATCTACGATTCTAACTCCTCTCCCTCTATCCGAGGCTGTCTAAAAATTGCGAAGTGTCATCCTGGAGCGAAGCGAAGGATCCCAGGGTTGGGAGGGGTTTTGTACAACCCCTCCCT
>CAYOHA010000063.1:0-11282 GCA_964403625.1 uncultured Dehalococcoidales bacterium
AAAAGAAAATATATGCTCCCATTAGCATCAATTTATGACGACTTATTAATAATGTTTATTGGAGTTTTTGTGGTTTATTACACGAGAAGTAAAAAGGGAATCGAGCCAATATTTGGCTTAGCACGTCGTTACAATAAACAACTTATTTATTAGATGAATAATATTTTTTTATAACAACTTTTGTATCGAGCGTTTAAATATAACATCGAGCGGATCTTGTTTAACGATACAATTTACTATTACATAATTAACATTTAAGGAGGATCTATGTTCATAGTCTATGTGATGGTAGGTAACAAGATTATCTAATGTTGGGTCACAAAACGTTGAAAAGTGACTTCCTGAGATATGGTAAGGATTTCTACCTAACCATCATTGTTCTTGCGAATAATGAATTGCCGTAATAGCTATACGGACATGGATGAGTGATACCGATCTCTCATAATTACTGACTTCACTATCCGCCCTGGCAACAAACATTTATTTATTGCGTATCAGTCTTCAAAAGGACAGTGATTGACTTATCTAATTATGTTGTATAATACGATCAAGTATGAAGATAAAAAGATGTGTTTCATTAACAATAACATTTTTGATATCAGTCTTACTTGCGTTATCGGCTAGCTGTACCACGGATGCCGAAACAGATGCGTCCATACACACGCCAACCGAACCTAAAACCGTTACCTTCCCTGATGAGAATCTGTAAGCAGCCTTACCGGACTAGTGAGAAAATGCCGGGAGAATGTGCTGAAGACCACGGCAAAGCAGGATACCAGGATAGCGGAA
Organism: uncultured Dehalococcoidales bacterium; assembly: GCA_964403625.1. GTDB lineage: Bacteria > Chloroflexota > Dehalococcoidia > Dehalococcoidales > UBA2162 > CAYOHA01. Next base: position 790 of record CAYOHA010000063.1, read on the forward strand.
AAGCTGGGGCCAAAGGAACTTCAAGATGCCGGGCTGGTTAAATTTACCTCCCCGGAAGAAGGCCTGCAAAAAGAAGTCGAGGCAGCCGGTCAATTACTGGATAGCGTTACCGTTGAGCTTAGAGAAAAAAGACTGGTTCCGACCGAAGAATTACAAAAAGACCTGGAATTATTGGAGAAAGCGGTGGCTGATCGTGAGGAACATGCCAAAGACAAACTGCTCAGCCCGGTAGACCCTGATGCTCGGATGGGGAAGAAAACCCAGAAACTCTGGCCTGGTTACAAGGCTCACCTCATCATGGAGGAAGAAACGGGTATTATTACCGGAGTCAAGACAACTCCAGCCAATACTACAGATGGCAGCCAGCTCCAACCGATGCTCAAGGAGCAGGAAGAAGTCCACTCTCTTAAACCGCAAGAACTCACTGCTGATAAAGCTTACGATTGGGGAGAGAATCTGGAGTCATTAGCTCGTAACCAGATCATTGCCAATATCGCTCTATCCAAGCAGGTAAACCACCGCAATGGGGTCGGTTATTTCACTGTCGATGACTTCCTGTATGATCCGGAAAACATTGAGCTAATGTGCCCGGCCGGACATATCTCCACTAACTGTTACAAATTGACCCTCGCTAACTACCGGCAAAACAAACCGGGTTATGCCTTCCGCTTCAAGCCTAGTTTATGCAATGTCTGTGTGTTGAAAGCGAAATGTGTAAAAAACAAATAGGGCAGAAGAGTATACATCAGCTATTATGAACCCTACTTTCGGCTGGCGAGAGAAAGGATGGCCACGGAAGAAGGGCAACAAGCTTACCGTAATCGCTATAGAATTGAGCAAAAAGTAGCGGATCTGACCAGGTATTGCGGCTTGAGGAGGTGTCGTTACCGGGGGTCAGACCGGGCTAGTATCCATACCTTACTGGCAACCACGGTCTGTAATATCAAACGGATGGTGAAACTACTGTGGGGAAAACCGGACAAGTATTACCTGGAATCACTGGTTGCCGTTTAAATGGTAAGAACCGGCCGAAAAAGTGGTAAAACTACATTGAAAAACGAGCTAAATATGACCTGATAAAGCGAAAGAAAAGGATAATAATGAATCTTTAAGAAAATCCGGCATTGATGGAAGAACAAATTATTGTTAGAACAGCCTTTTTTCGGCAGTCTCCAGCTATCTCCTTCACCCCTTCAGCCACATCCTGGGCCATAGCTTTCGTGTTGCCAGTTCTGGAGTGATGAACCAATAATGCTTTGGTCATCTCTCTCCTCCAGTTTAGTATTTGTCTCTTCTCACGAAGCCGCTGTAGTAAGCCAGCTATTTTCCATGGTATACCTGAGCCATGGTCACATTTGTTTAATTGCTCAAGATGCTCATATTGTAGCACCTAGCATTTAATTGTATAGACACCGAAATAATAACACTGATGTTTGACAAAATCAAAGTTTTGTGACGTACAGCCTGAATATGTTAGAATTATGTCGCTGGTCGTGTGGAAGATACGAATAACTCTTGAAGTGCCGGAACGAGCTATTTTTGCTCGAATGATAATCCAGGAACTGTCAAGAATGCCCAGCCAATCAATAAGCTTTCCGAAGTTCTATTTGGGAAGAAATCGTTAATTCCCGCACTTCAGCAAATCCTCAATACTCATCATTAACTACATGGTTGGTGATAGGTTCTTGGATTGGATAACTTGAAAAACGTAGTGCGTGAGCCTAATATCGCGGAGCTGAAATCCGAGAAATCTATCCACGAGGAAATCGAAAAACATATGGTTGCGAGATTGGGAAATGCTGAAATCCCCGAATATTACGCTACAATTTGTTAAATATTAAAGTATGATATCGTAAACGATAGAAGTATAGATAATCATATAACAAATCAATGTTGAAAAAAAATAAAACATATTTAGAACTAAAGTAAGTCAATAATACAATAAAATTAGATTTTAGAAATTACTGTAATACAGTTACTGGAAGGAGAATTATGACTAATCTTCGTTCGACACATGCTCAGGAAATACAGGCTTTACGAGAACAAATCCAGCAAGAGACGGGCAAAACGTCAGAGCAGCTTTATGAGGAGAGAGAAAAAAGGATCAGAGATGCTATTTATCTCAAACAGCCGGACAGGATACCACTCTTTATCTTCGGTAATCCCGCTGCACACTACAATCTACCCAATTCCGCTGCCTATTACGACCCTTCAGCCTGGAGAAAGGCCTTAATTAAAGAGGTACTTAATCTTGAACCGGATATGGCAAGTGGAAGCTTCAGTACTTCAGGAGAGACTCTGGCAATACTCGATGTTAAAAACAAGCTGTGGCCAGGAGGTCCGTTGCCGCCTGATTACGAGTACCAGGCCGTCGAGGGAGAGTGGATGAAAGAGGATGAGTACGATATCTTTCTAAAGGATCCCTCTGACTTTATAATACGTTACTATCTGCCGCGGCTTTACGGGAGTTTAGCACCGTTTGCCAAACTCCCTCCAATCAACCTCATGATGCATGGATTTGATGCGATGGTCACCATCTTCTCCACTCCGGAATTCAGAAAGCTTGCCAGGACTCTGGACAAAGCTGGCAGGGAACTTAGAAAGTTTCGCGAGGCAATGGGCAACCTCCAGGAAGACCTGGTTTCGCTCGGTTTCCCGCCTTTTTCCCACTCTGGAGGTGCTGGGATTGCTCCCTTCGACTTCCTTTCCAGCTTTTTACGCGGCATGAAAGGCTCAATGTTAGATATATACCGGCAGCCAGATAACGTTATAAAAGCCTGTGAAGCGATTCTCGAAAGGAATATAGCTAGGGCAGTCCCCGCCAACCCCAATACCAGGGGCAATCCAAAGAGGGTATTTATTCCGTTATGGCGCGGAGACAAGTCATTCATGTCCAAGAAACATTTTGATACATTCTACTGGCCGACTCTCAAGAAAGCGATGCTGGCTTCTATTGACCTCGGTTACGTTCCGAACCCTGTCTTCGAAGCACATTTTGGAGATAGACTTGAATGCATGCTTGAACTTCCTAAGGGAAAAGCTGTTGCGTCCGTAGAACACATGGATGTAATTCAGGCGAAAGAAATCCTCGGCGGTCATACCTGTATCATCGGCAATGTTCCCAAGTCTTTAAGGTACGCTACTCCAGATGAAGCCCTGGCTTATTACAAGGACCTGATCAAGAAATGCGGCAAAGGCGGCGGTATTATGCTTATGATTGCACTGCCCCATAATATTTCTGCTAACGAACAAAAAGAGATGGTCAAAAAAATAAAGGAATACGCTACTTACTAGGAGTATTATTTTACGAAAAATCTCTATTTGATTCTAGACTGACTAATAAAGTTAATAGTGCGGTACGGAATGATGTAAATATATCGCATAGAAAAATTGCGGTAAATCCCTCTGCTTTTTAAGCGGAAATGATGAATAGTATTAAACTCGGAAAGGATAAAGACTGACGTGACGAGTGAAAAAATATCTGTGTTGAACACAACATCATTCGCTGTTTATAACTATCTCAAAGAGTCTATTCTTCAACTTTCCCATGGCTATAACGAATGTTGATTAAGGCATATACCACTGTTTTTGAGTTCTCTTAAAAATCTAATCTGACACCTTTTAATTCGCGCGAAGCAATGAGTATTGCTCTTTTTTCAGTACATTTATTGAGTAGCATTATCTGCTAGTGTTTCCACTAACACATAGTGTATGTTCTAATAACTGACCTCGTGAGCTTCACAAATCAGCCGAAGGTACTAGGCCTATCAAGTTTTGAGGGCAGAACTACTGGTCCATAGACTCTCGAGGGCAATATTACGGTTGCATGACCCGGCGCATGTATTTCACCTCTCTGGTTTACACACGAAATTTCGATATCTACAAGGTGCTCGCTATCCTTAACGTACTTATCGGTAACTTTACCCTTAAGCCAGGTAGTATCTCCATAGAAGTTGAACAAACGGAGTTGTCCATCCAGCTTTCTCAGAAAGCCGTCATCCCCCATCCAATTGGTAATTAAGTGTGCCATGCTGCAGATCCTTTCCCCACCGTAGTCATAGTACGCTGGCAGCCCCATCTGGTGTGCCATTTCATGATCCCAGTGAATACGCCCAACATTATCAAAAAAACCATGGGACGTCTTGGTGAAAGCATCAGGATGCTGCTTTCGCATTTTGTGCGCCTCGGCATTAATCCCACCTAAAAATCCAGGAGGCCCACCGATACCCACCGTGAGACAAAGAGTAGAAAAGGCGGTATAAGGACCCTTAACAACGGGAGTAAGCTCATCGTTAACATTAACATCTTCCCAGTAGCGGGGTTTAGCACCCCTTATCTCCTCATTATCGTAGTCAGCTTCAATCGTTTCCCACTCTTCTTTAGTGTAGTTGTGGATGCTAATATTGCTATACTTGCCTTCTTGACGGGACGCTCCTCTCTCGGCCCTTATAGTAAGAGTCCTGACAACAGCCACCATTTCACTCCTTTGGTTTTTATACACAGTCTCGTTTGTCATATGAAGTGCTCGCCTGGCAAACTTGCTTTTCTTCTCCACGAATCCGGCTTGCCCCGATGTTGAAGTCAATACATCGCCTGGCCTGATAACCTGTAAAAAATCAATGTCGTCTCCTGAATAGAATCCATGTATCCCGGGTAGCCCTCCTCCTCTACCACGTTCCCGCTCTTCTTTGGTTAACTCTCTCGTCCTCTCCCTGACTCTTATCTGCATGGCGGTAACGAACATCGGAGGGGCTATAATCCCCCCCCACCTGGTGTTATGGGCATATTCCGAATCAAGGTCTGGACGATAAAGGGGGTTAAGGTCACCATAGCCACGTGCGAATTTCATTATGTTTTCTTCAGTGGCAGGGTAAGTTTCCGCACGGCTAGGAATCTGATGCTCAATCCTATACTTCAGGCCTTGTATCATCTCATCCGTTATAACCGGTTCCTGTTGTGCCATTTTTTCCTCCCTGTTTTATATTGCTTAACTATGCCTCAAATCTAAGCTCCGGTTTGATCTAGTGTATCTCTAATATCATCACTCCTCATTTGGCTGATAGCTCTCATCTTTATTTTGCTTGAGTTTCTCCTCCTACATTCACTTTAATCACCGCCAACGCTCTTTTTTCGTGTTTATTATCCTGATAGAAGACTACTCAAGCACCTTATCCTTGGTGAGTCGATCGATTTCATCTTGAGATAATCCCAATAATTCTCCAAAGACATAATTATTATTTTCCCCTAATGATGGACAGACACGGTGAATTGCTGCCGGTGTTTTGCTCAGCTTAAAAGGGAAGCCGTAGAGAACCTCTAAACCGACCAGGGGATGATTGACCTCCACGAAGGTTTGGCGCTCCTTGAAATGGGGATCAAAATATTGATCTTCCACGTTCATAGCCGGGACGGCAGCCACCCCAGTCTCCTGGAGAATTTCCATTGCCTCGTAGGTAGTGTAGTTTATAGTCCACTCGGTGATAAGTCTATCTAAATCCTCTCGATTATGCAACCTGCTGAACATATCAGCAAATCTCTGTTCCTTTGTCCAGGCTGGCTTTCCTATAGCCTGACAAAAGCTTCTCCATTCCTCTTCTGTTTTAACGGCGATCGAGATCCACTTGTCGTCTCCTTTACAGCGATAGTTGTTATGGGGAACCATACTGGGATGGTTATTTCCCTGTGGTTTAGCAACACGACGATTCATAGTATAATCTAGAATTGTCTCCCCTAGGACACTGGTTCCCACCTCCACCTCAGAGAGGTCGATATGCTGTCCTTCTCCTGTCCTTTTCCGGTAATACAAGGCGGCTAGAGTAGCGAAGACACCATGAATGCTCGCATTACAGTCACCGTAGCTACTCGTTTGCGCACCCAGAACCGGCTCACCGTAGTAACCAATCAGGCTAACCAAACCGCAAATTGCAGTAATAATAGGTGCGTAAACGATAGCGTCGCTAAAGGGTCCGTACCCTCCAAGCCCGCTCAGTGAGATAGTAATAATATCAGATTTTATTTTTTTTAGTGATTCGTAATCCAATCCAAGTCGTTTCATTACCCCGGGGCTGGAATTATCCAGAACCACATCGCTTTTCTTAACCAGTTCCTTAATCAAAGCCATCCCCTCGGGATGCTTAAGATTAACTGTAATGCTAAACTTATTGCGGTTCAGCCCGTGGAATTGTGGCTGCATATCCACCCACTTTCCCTTATCACCACCATCTATATCGTCACCTACAATTGGGCGACCTAATCTTGCACCGTCAACATGGGTTCTTGATTCGACTTTGATAACCTCGGCTCCCATATCGGCGAGGATATGCGCTGCCATAGGCCCGGCCCATGCTGTGCCGAAGTCCAATACCCTTATTCCTTCAAGCGAGTTGGTAGACATATAGACGTCCTCCTTTCTACTACATCAAGCATTCTGATTTCTGATATCAGATGACTCCTGCTCTTCTCAATGTAGCCAGTTCCTCCTTAGGATATCCTAGGCGATTAACAAAGACCTCCTCGTTGTGTTCGCCTAGGAGGGGGGCAGCATGTTCTATTGCCCATGGTGTCTTCGACAGCTTATAAGGAGCGCCGGGGTACTTAAGTTTGCCCGTATCCTGATGGTCGACCTCGACAAAAAATTCACGCGCTTTTAGTTGAGGGTCCTCAAGTAACTCATTTACAGTTCGCAGTGGGGCAAAAGGTATGCGATTTTCACGGCAAAGCGCAAAAACCTCATCCTTAGTACGCTCCATTAACCATGGCCTAATAAGGTTATCACATTCGTCGGCAATTTCCTCATTCATGCGGCGCCGACTTGTATACCTGGGATCCTTTGCCCATTCCGGCTTGCCCATCAACTCGAGAAATCTTTCCCATTGAGCCTGTTGAGGAGCTGTAAGGCACATATAACCATCCTTGCAGGGAAAGGTCCCGGAGGGATAATAAGCATAACCGGTACGTGTGCCTTGTCTTATCCCGGTTACCCCTCGGTATATGTAAGTTATTATGGATAAGCCGGTGACTACATTAGCCCAAACCTCTACTTCTGAGACATCAACAAGCTGTCCTTCTCCAATTATTTCACGGGCAAACAAAGCAAAAAGGGTGCCAACAGCAGCACTGATACCTGCTAGGTAAGCCCCTTGTGAAGCAGGCATTACCAACGGCTCCCGCTCTGGTTCACCAATCCCCACACTTACACCGCCGGCGGCACAACAATTGATATCGTAGGCCTTGTAGTCTTTGTAAGGACCCATCTGGCCAAAAGGAGTAATAGAAGTCATGACAATCTTGCTATTGATCTCTTTAAGATGGTCATAATCAAGCCCTAAGTCTTTTATCAATCTGGGAGAGTAGTTCTCGACAAAGATATCGGCTTGCATGAGTAACTTCTCGAAAATTCGCCGTCCAGTGGATGTCTTTAGATTTAGAGTAATGCCCAATTTGTTGGTGTTTAGAGCGAGGAAAAGACCGCTCCTTTCAGGATGGGGGATGTCATTCGGAAAGGGGCCATGGTGCCTTGCTTCATCACCGAAACCAGGCTCTTCTATCTTTATCACCTCAGCACCAAGGTCAGCCATAACCTTAGTACAGTAAGGTCCCGAAATAGAGTTGGCCCACTCAAGAACTTTAACTCCCGCCAAAGCTTTATCAGGCATGCCCTAACCTCCTATTAAACATTAAAATGTCATTGTACTTTAAATACCAAATGACTCACAATTCAGATATATAAAAATATTGATCATTTATCAGCATATCCAGTCTATTTGCTTGTTTATTCTGATATAGAATCTGCAAATCGATCTAGGTGTGTTTTATATTATCGGACAAATATATGCTAGTGGCAGAATCTCTCCATTGTAACTTAGATCTTATACCTGTCGCGCCTTCGATTAACGCGACCTCATCAATTTACATTTTTTGACAAATCGAACATTTGAATCATATAATCCCGTATCATATACGATATCTTGTGTATTATTGGATACGTAGTTTAATCATAACAATTAAGTATATTATTATAGAAAAAGATCGTCAACAAGCTTTTGATGAAACATTTTAATCTTGATTCGTGATTAACCATTTTAGAGCCAAATCCAACCATATTGTAGTAAAATTTCACTTAAGAAATGAGATTGCAGAGGAGAGATATGAATTTTGGATTTAGTCAAAAGGAGGAATCTTTCCGTGAAGAAGTTCGTGAGTTTATACAAAAAGAATTTCCTTCTGAACTGAAATGGCATTACCGACCTACGCTTGCTCCTTCAATTTATGGCCTGGATGGTGAAGCACGGAAATCTATGAAAATAATGAGTCGGAAGCTTGGAGATAAAGGTTGGTTATCTTTAAGCTGGCCTAAGGAATATGGGGGGCAGAATTCATTATTCTTACAAAACATTCTTTATGAGGAAATGCTCTACTGTAACTGTCCAGGTATAGACCCTATCGGTGCAACTTTTCTTGCGCCAACTCTTATCCAACATGGAAGCGAGGAGCAGAAGAAAAAACATCTTCCCAGCATTGCTCGAGGAGAAATATATTGGTGTGAATTGCTGAGTGAACCAGATAGTGGCTCCGACCTAGCTTCATTAAAAACTCAAGCTACTGAAGATGGGGATTACTACGTAATCAATGGACAAAAAACTTGGAATAGTGGGGCACATCTAGCAGATTGGGGATTTATCTTGGTTAGAACGGATACTAATCTTCTAAGACATAAAGGTTTAAGTTATTTCTTGGTCGATATGCAAACTCCTGGGATTACAGTCAACCCTATTATAAATATGCTTGGACAACATGAATTTAATGAAGTCTTCTTTGATAATGTCCGTGTTCCTAAAGAGAACTTGGTAGGTGGTAAGAATCAAGGATGGTATGTTACTATGGCAACACTAGATTATGAGCGTGCCACCCATATGTTTTATCCTACAATTCGAGCATATCTTGAACACCTATCAGAGTACGTTAATCAGACACAAAAACCCCTTGGCTCAGTGTTGAGGAATCGCCTGGCTGGATTATTTATTGAATGTGAAATGGCGCGGTTGATTCATTATCGTGCTATTTGGATGATGGAAAAAGGAATCACACCTACTCATGAGGTAGCAATGGATAAAATGTATAACTCTGAGCTAGCCCAGAGAGTAGCTGAATTTGGTGTGCAAGTGCTAGGATACTATGGAGGATTACTTCCAGGTTCGAAGTATGCCTGCTTAAACGGTTGGCCACCCTTTTACTATCTCGACACCTTATCTTATTCAATAATGGCCGGTACTTCCGAAGTAGATCGAAATGTTATAGCTACCAGGGGATTGGGCTTGCCTACTGCATAAGTTTGGATACGAGAACCCGGATTCCCGAGACTATCTCCCTTATGCGTACCTTCAATAATGTTGCGTTTTTTCGATTACTTGCGGCTTGACATTCTATCCCACTCACATCGAGTCCCAGTGTTTATCCCCAACCGGGAATCTACAATGCCCAGCCGGACACCCTTGGCAGTTGCGGAGACGTAATTGTGGCAGTTTGGCCCCCTTAGATTGCTCGATAAAATCGATCGCTTTTTTAACCTGCTCCTCGTTACCCTTAATAATCATAGTTATCGCTCCCTCCGCACCACCTAATCCACCCGCAGCTATAGGCACGGCAACAGCTCCGCTTAGCATTTTGATAGCATCTATTTCAGTCACCGTTTCTCCGTCTGGACAGGGGAATAACCCGGTGGGTAAGCCCATAGCATAATCGTATTTAGCCGGTTTGGCCTCCTTTGAAGCCTCGCTTATGGGAATAGGTATCAATTTCTCCAATCCAACGGAGAAGACCAAGTGAAATGATATCTTCCTCCAAGCGGACAGCACAAAACCTAATGTCCCCCCTGCCATGGGTTCACCTATCAGGATACCTGCATTACCCTGAGGATCCAGGGCATTTGCCCCTTTGATAAAAGCATCCCCGGGTTTCATCTGTTCCATTAATTCTGAAATTTTCGCTGTGGGTGAAATCTTCCCTTCTCTAATTACCCACCAGGAACTGAAGTCTCCTGACCCGCCACCAGGGTTAGGACTGGGAATACTCGGTGGAGGGAAGTTTAGCATTGCCATTTCGACGCATGTTCCCCTGGGAGCCACAACACCGCAAACCCAGTAGTTCGTATTGGGCTTTTTCCCGGTGATTTCCTCGACAATAAAGTATGTACTACTACTGGGATGCAGCACTATCATTCCCTCTGTTGCTGCCTTTTTTATGATTTCCATATTGGCTATGGCTTTGGCGATTAGTTTTTTTGATTCAGCAGGAGTGAGAGTAATCTGGGCTAACATATACTCCTCCTTTGTAAAAGGTTGTATTAATTTCCTATGGATTAAACCATCCCGATAACTTTATTGTGTACTCTAAAAACCTCTCAACAGTCTCTGGTTCTCCGGCGATATTCTAGATTACCCCAGCCTGCCTCATCTTTACCAGATCCTGCCGAGTATAATTTAGCATCTGGCAAT
>CAYOHA010000064.1:0-11268 GCA_964403625.1 uncultured Dehalococcoidales bacterium
GGAATTGAGCCAAGCAGATAAGCAATAATTACGGCAATTATCCCGTTAACCATCGTCTACCTCTCTGCAATGGTTTTTCTAATAGACTGGCGTACAATAGCCAATATATTTCGGATTATTACCTCGTATCACATCGTCATAAAGTTTCTGTAATTTTGCTGTTATGGGACCAATCTCCCCATCAGCAATCTTACGATGGTCTATCTCGGCTATTGGTTGTATACGGGTAGCAGCACCAGTCAGGAAAGCTTCCTGGGCATTGTACAGTTCAGTACGCTCTACAGTCCTTTCAATAGTCTCTATGCCCAGTTCGTTCTTGGCTAGTTCTATGACAGTGCTTCTGGTAATGCCCATAAGAATGCAGTTGTCAACCGATGGAGTGACCAGTTTTCCTCCGATAACCAAGAAGATATTTTCACCGCTTCCTTCAGCGACATGGCCATCTTCGGTCAGCATGATTGCTTCGTCAAAACCGTTCTCAATCGCCTCGGTCTTGGCAAATGCACTGGTGATATATTGACCTGTAATCTTGCTCTGTGGTGATGCCATATTGCCATTCATACGTCGCCAGGAAGAGACTCCACATTTACATTTGTCCGTATTAATATATCTGCCCCAAGGAATTACGTAGGCGCAAAAATCAGCATCTAAGTCATGCAGTCGCACTCCCAGAGCCTCAGTACTCTTATAAGCCAGAGGACGAACATAAAGGTCCTCTTTTAGGCCGTTTTTTCTGACCAGTTCTACGGTTAATTTGATGAAATCGTCCACAGTGTACGGCAGGTCCATCTTCAGTAATTTGCAGCCGTTGAGTAGTCTCGTAAAGTGGTCTTTGAGACGGAACAGGTAAACTTGTTGCTGTTTACTATTCCAGTTACCCCTGATGCCTTCAAAGACTCCGGTGCCGTAATGGAGGAAATTGGTCATTATTCCTAACTTAGCTTCTTCCAAAGGTACAATCTTATTATGAAAAAAAGCATATGATGGCATTTTAGTAATCTCCTCTCCTAATTAGTGCCCATTATACTCATTTTTTCAGGCAGAAACAAGTTGTTTTATCAAGAAAAATTTATAACAGAAAGCTTACACCTTTCTTTTATATCCCATTAGATACGAGTGAAAAATGGTGCTAAAATGTTTAAGCTAATCTTCAGCATTGTTTTGGGCGGGATATGATGAATGTGAAAAACCTGAGAAAATACGGGAAAGAGCCTTATAGAGTTGCTGTCATTCACGGGGGGCCGGGAACGCCCGGAGCGGTAGCACCGGTAGCCCGAGAGCTTTCTTCCTTGTGTGGTATTCTGGAGCCACTTCAAACAAAGGACTCTGTAGAAGGACAGGTACAAGAACTACACGATGTGCTGGAAAAGAAAGGAACTCTCCCCGTCACATTGATTGGTCACTCGTGGGGAGCATGGCTTAGTTTTCTTTTAACCGCACGTTACCCTTCACTCGTGAGGAAGCTCATACTTGTCGGAAGCGGGCCGTTCGAGGAGAAATACGCAGTAAATCTTCTGGGTACCAGGTTATTACGGCTTGATGAAAAGGAGAGAGTAGAAGTCCTGTCTTTGATAGAAACCCTGGATAATCCTGACACAAATGATAAAGACAGGCTGCTGGCACGGTTCGGACAGTTAATATCAAAGGCTGACTCATATGACTCTTTACCCGATGATGACAGTGGCTCGCTGGAAGCTGAGTATGATATAAATCTGAAGGTCTGGGGAGAGGCTGAGAAACTTAGACGTAGCGGGGAGCTGTTGGAGTTTGGGAAGAAAATCCGGTGCCCTGTATTAGCAATGCACGGTGACTATGACCCCCACCCCTCCGAAGGCGTTGAAATCCCCCTTTCTCGTGTCCTAAAGGACTTCCGCTTTATCATTCTGGAGAAATGCGGTCATTATCCCTGGATAGAAAGGTTCGCCAGAGACAGGTTTTATGATATTCTAAAGAAAGAAATATAAAAAATAGATAATATGGAATAAGAAATGCCCGCCAACCTACCTCCGCAATATTTTGAAGCGGAAAAGAACTACCGAGAGGCTAAAACTGCTGAAGAAAAGATAGCCGCCCTTGAAGAAATGCTGGCTATTATGCCCAAGCACAAGGGTACCGACCACCTTAAAGCCGAACTAAGAAGAAGAATCGCCAAATTGACCCAGACAGGCGACAAGAAAGCAGCTATCCAGAGAGTATCGATGATTGTACCTAGGGAGGGAGCCGCTCAGTTGCTGGTCATCGGTCTGCCCAATTCGGGTAAGTCCCAGCTTGTCACGGCATTAACCAACGCCTCGCCAACAGTAGCTGATTATCCCTTTACTACCCAGACAGTAACTCCAGGAATGATGGAATTTGAGAACATTCAGATACAACTAATTGATACTCCACCACTGGTAGCAGGCTCCATTCACCCCTTGTTACCACCAAACCTGATACGGGCTGATGCCCTGCTGGTAGTGATTAACTTGAATGACGATCCTCTTATTCAGATGAAAACCATCACCTCCGAATTGGAAAATACAAGAATAGGAATTATTAAAAAGCAAATTGATGAAGAGCAAATCGATACTTTACGTCATAAAAAGGCACTAATCATCGGCAATAAGATTGACCTGGATGGAGCCGTCCAGAATTATGAGGTGATAAGGGAGTTGTATCAAAACGAACTTCCGATTGTGGCTATCTCAGCTAAAAAGGGTACCGGTATTGAAGAACTAAAATTAAAAATTTTTCAAATGCTTGATATTATTCGGGTATACACTAAAACCCCAGGGCAAAAGCCAGACCTTAGTGATCCGATAGTTCTGGCGCGGGGAAGCACAATAGAAGATGCAGCTTTAGAGGTCCATAAGGATTTCCAGGCCAAGTTGAAATATGCCCGAGTGTGGGGTTCGGGGAAACATGATGGTATAATGGTCAAGAGAGACCATATCCTTCAGGATGGCGATGTAATAGAACTGCACGTGTAGAAAGGTGGGGTGTTATGCCTGTTCGCCCCGGATGGCATGATGAATACTGGAATAAGCTTGACAGGGATACTAGGGAAAAAATAAGGACAACCTGCCCCCGCTGTGGAAGCTCAAATACCTATTACAACAAACAATTTAGGACCTGGCGTTGCGGGAGATGTGAACACTCCTTTGTAGTTGAAGGCTTCGGTGATAGAATACCCTGGTGGAAACGCCTGTTTAGGAGATAATCATACCAACCGCTTACAGGTTATAGCCAAATGAAAGAGAAAAGAAAGAAACCGGGGCTAAATATTTTACTGGCATTATGCCTCATACTGGTGCTACCGCTTGGCATCGTGGCACTGACCACTGCCCAACCTGTCAAGGCTGGTTGACCGGGTGAAAGTTTCAGTCTGACCGTGTATGTCAGTTCATCAGGTGGCAAAATTAAAGTTAACGATGTTGTCCAGTCTATTAGTCCATCTACCTATCGTTTTGATACCGGTACAACTGTTACTATTGAGGCAATTCCTTCACTCGGCTATACCTTTGATGGCTGGACCGGAGACCTGTCCAGCGCTACCAACCCCGCTACCATAGTGATAGACTGTAACAAGAGCATCACCGCCACCTTCTCGATTAACCGAAATCTAATCGGTCTGGCTCTGGTCATTCTGGCAGTAATTGTTTATCTTGTTACATTCTTTATTATCAGACGTAAAAAAGTAGGCTAGATATTTCGCTCTACCTCTTCATTCATAACATAACCTGATATGTTCATTACAGGTTCGAAGGTATTTTTATCAATCTCGTCCCGCTGCATGGAAGCCAGACAGGGATACTGATGGACAACGAGTCCGGCAAGAGGCACAACCTCTTTTATCGCCATATCCACCAGCCTTTCTGCAACATGATGGGTAGAACCACAGGGAGAACCTCGCTCGACAGTTACTGCTACTATCTTCCCTTCCTGCTGGTCAAGAACCAGCTTGAGTCTTGGCTTGCCGAAGTGCTTGGCAAAAGATGCAATCACCTCGTCATCATAAGAACGGGCATTACCGCGAAAGCCGACACTGGTTTCTGTTAGGGTGCAAAAGGTCTTGGGAAATACAGCGCTTACTCCAGCCTTACTCAGTTCCTGACCTATCTGGTTCTGTAGTCCAAGGGGTAGCCAGGTCGGATTGTCCACAGGCACCAGTGCTGCTTTGGCACCGCTAAGTCTTGCCAGGGCCGGGACAAGCTGCGCTGCACTTTCTGATTCTACCAGCACAAGTAGGAGTTCGGCATGAGGTATATCTGAAGGCAAGAACTCTTCAGGTTCATCAATTACAAGAGGTAATGCCCGCGGGAGAGCCATTGTTTCCACTACCCAGTCTTTAGGGGCAAATTCATTAATATGCCTGATTATTCTCCTGCCGTAATCTCGCTGCATCGCTATAAGGATCCGCATGGTACCTCCGCATAATCATAGTAGAAATTTAGCGATAGCGGCGGCAACACCATTATGGTCAACATCAAGAGTAACATAATCAGCTATTGCCTTTAACTCATCGGAGGCATTATCCATAGCGATAGCCAGACCAACCGAGGAAAGGATTGGAATGTCATTAATCCCATCACCTATTGCCACTATTTCATTTAAAGGTACCTTCAGAAAGGAAGCTAAAGCTTTAAGGGCATTCCCCTTGGATACGTCAAGGGCAACCAGGTTGAAAAAATCTATATCAGGAAAAGCTGGCGTTCTTGTCAGGGAGAAATTAAGGCGATCCTTAAAATGATGGTAGAAATCGTTAGCTTTAGTCTTCTCTTCAACAGAGGAGACGACCAGACCGCCTTTAATAATCATCTCATTCTGCCCGAGTTTAGTGAAGTCCACGATTGTTGGCTCAAGACCAAAAAAGTTCCGACGGATATCGGTAACCCAAGTTTCACGCTCAATAAAAAAATGAGCCTTCGAAAAGAACTCCAGGTTTATTTCATTCAGCCCAGCGTAATCAACCGTCTGTCTAACTAACCTCCAGCTGATTGGTTCCACATAGACTTCCTCGTCCTTCTCCGGATTATACACTAGTGCCCCGTCAAAAAATATATGATAACCATCAAGCGATAACTGCTGGATAAATTTTAGGCTGGCTTGCACGACCCGTCCGGTCGACAGAGAGACCTGAATACCTGAATCAACAGCTTTAGATAAAGCATTCTTATCTTCTGTTGAGATATTCCCGTTTTTATTTAACAACGTGCCATCTATATCTACAACTAAAAGTTTAAATGAATGAGTTGTCAACCCTATCCCCTTTATCCCCTTCCCCTTGACAAGGGGAAGGGGAAGATTTTGTTAAGAGGGACTCAGTCCCTCTTAACACCCTTACAATAGCAAGCTCCGTACTTTTGTCTTCCCTTTTTACTTTTTCTTCTGGTAACTTTATCCTCAATTATACCGAAAAATGCTATACTAGAGCAGAAATGACAGCCGTTTTATCAAAGTACGATATCCAAAAATTATTACAGCAAAAGCCCCCTCTAGTAGAAGGCTACATAGACCTTGAGACACAACTACAACCTAACGGTTTCGACCTTACCCTCCGAGAAATAGCGTTGCTCAAGACACCGGGACAAATAGCCACCAGCAACAATCATCGGCTTATATCAGACCTAGACCAACTGGTATTTGATGGGCTGGATTTCATTAATCTGATATCAGGCATCTACATCATTACCTACAATGAGATTGTCCATCTCCCCAATAATGTTATGGCATTAGCCAGACCCAGGTCAAGCCTTCTTCGCTGTGGAGTTACTGTAGATACAGCAGTATGGGATGCCGGTTACTCCGGCCGTTCACAATCCCTGATGGTGGTCTATCACCCTCAAGGATTTCGTTTGCAGAGGAATGCCAGGGTCGCCCAGCTTGTTTTCTTACACTTATCCGGAGAGACAGAAGGCTATCAGGGGACTTACCAGGACGAAAATATTTAGGTTGCTTGGTAATCTATCCCCCCGCCTGCCAAAGTCTTGTACGGCGGGCAGGCCTGACCCCCTTCCCTTTAATAAGGGAAGGGGGAGTAGATATTAGAAGAGGGGCTACGTCCCTCTTAGACACCCCAGTTTAGTATTAGTGTTGGAGTATGAATAAGCCTTCTCCATCTCAGGGCATTAAAGACGGACGAGTTCGCTCTTACAATTCATCAGGGTTATGTTGATAAATAACCTTAAACATAGATTGAATATCATAATTAAACTACGATATTCAAGGCGGCGGGTAATATCCAGAATGATGCCGGGCCCTCGCCTAGCAATTCGCCATCAGCATGGACTAAAACATGTTCCGCTGATTCAACATAAATCTTTGCTGCCTTCTCCATCCTGACTTTGGGATGTTTACCATGAGTACCCTTATATACCATTGGTAGCGATTTGAGCAGGTCAAACTTACCTATGTCGCCAATGACCACCACATCCAGCAAACTGTCATTAAGGCTGGCTTCCGGTGCCACGTGCATCCCACCCCCAAAATAGCCCCCATTTGATACCACCACGCTCAAGATGCGTTTTACCTCATTTCTATCTCCAACTCTCATCACCACAGACTTATTCCGGTAACCGAGAAAGGTACGGAGTAAGCCAGCCACATAAGGAACGGTACCACCAAAGTACTTCGGAAACCGCTCTGTAGCCTCAACCACTGCAGCGTCAAAACCAATACCAGCCCCGTTAACGAAAAAACGTCTCGCAGTCTTCCCATTACTCTGGTATTCGATAATCCCGACATCAATCAAAGACCTTTTTGAGCCGGTAAGGCACGAACAAGCACTGAGGTAGTGCCTGGGAATACCTACCGACCGGACAAAATCACTGCCGGTACCTGTGCTTATTATGCCAAGAGACATATCACTAGCATTCACGGAACCGAGTATGCCATTGGCTACTTCATTCACGGTTCCGTCGCCACCCACTACCACTAAGTAGCGGTAACCAGCGGCTACAGCATTCCTGGCAAGCTCTATGGCATGGCCTACACCCTCGGTATATTCTGGGTCGAAGGAAAGGCCGATACGTTTTAGAAGCTGATTGAGACGGGGCCACTTCCGGCGGGTTGAATTGGCTCCTGCCGCTGGGTTGACAATTACCTTAGCACGTACTGTTGACATAAACTAGATTAGTCCTAAATCAATTCCATGCTTAGAGATAAAAAATTTCATCTAAGCCAGTTGCCTTCTTTTACTTATCCAGATACTTAAAGCGAAACACACTATCATATATACCACCATAGAATATGCACAGAGACCGATATCCGGTGTCTTAAGTTCAAAGGGCATCATCCGTATACTACCAGCGGGCATGATCCCTTCCATCATAAGCTCATATCCACCGAAGACGGTTGAAACGGTATCGCCACCGGTAGATAGAAGAAACCAATATGGTTTACCAGCAAACATCAAAACACTCTCAATGATCCCGGAAATTACCATGATAAAAACAAGTGTTATAACAATAGCTCCTATCGCCCCTTTTGATATTGAACTGAAGAAGAAGGTAACGGAGAGAACACTGCCAGCATAAAGGAGACACAACCCAAATGACTTGGCTGTCTCAACAGGTATATTGCCGTATATTATGAGCAGAGAAATAGAGACAATCGCGTAACCGAAAATGATAAGCAATATTACGGCAGCACAACTTGCCAGATACTTTCCCACCACCAGAGTAGTCCGCCGGACTGGATTGGTGAAAAGTATATATCCAGTTTTACCTTCAAACTCCCCGGCGATAGCATCTCCAGAGAAAAAGACAGCTCCGATTGTTGCCATGGATGGACCGATAGTGAGCATAGCCGCCATCACCTTCACGTTATTTGGGTAGCCATCCATCAAAGCCGGTATACCAATAAGAACCGCCAGTTCAGCAACAAGCGTGAGCCCCAGAATGATATACAACCGCTTTCTGCGAATGTGCTTCAGGAATTCATAGCCGATAACCACTCTTAACTTTTCAAATTTACTCAAAGGAGCCTCCCGTTAGCTCGAGATAGGCACGTTCAAGTGTCTGATATTTCTTCTCCAGCTGAGTGATACTATCGTAAGCAAGCAGGTGCCCGCGGTCTATGATAGCTACCTTATTACATACCTGGGCAACTTCCGTCAGCTGGTGTGAAGCGAAAAAGACGGTCTTCTCTTTTCCCATAGTCTCGATTATCTCCCGGAATTCCACTATGCCCCTGGGGTCGAGTCCCAGCCCTGGCTCATCCAGGATCAGAACTGGCGGATCGTGAAGTAAAGCCTGAGCCAGAGCAAGACGTTGCTTCATCCCTCGTGAAAACTTTTCTATTTTAACGTTACTCCATTCTTCGAGTCTGACCAGTTTGATCACTTCTTTTATTCTTTGTTTTAACCTATCCCCACGCATACCACGGAGCCTGCCAAGGTAGCCAAGAGTCTCTTGCGGCGTAAGGAAAGAATAGAACTCGGGTGTCTCGACAATAGCGCCGATTCGGGAGAGTGCCTGCTCCGGCCTCTCTGCCACATCGACACCATCAATATAAGCTGTGCCAGAAGAAGCACGGAGAAGACCACACAATATCTTAAGGGTCGTACTCTTCCCGGCACCATTAGGACCAAGGAGTCCAACGTTCTCATTCTCCTCAACCCTCAAAGATAAACTATCGAGAGCAAGAAATTTGTTATAATACTTGCTCAGGTTCTCGATAACAATTGAATCACTCATTCTTTAGATCTCTGACTGTTTATCAATTTTAACATTGATGTCAAGTCTTTAACCTAGGATATATTTTGAGACTGTCCGAAAACTCCATTCCCGACCTGATAAGCCTGTGTGCAGGCACAGAATCCAGAAATCTTTTTTTAGAGACAATACTGGATTCCCGCCTTCGCGGGAATGGGCATAATCTAGTTTTTATGCTCCATTTTCGGGCAACCTCGCAAGAGGACTGGTTGCTAAACCATATCAAACTGATGTCAATGAACCTCCAATTTCAAACGCTTTTAGCATGTTCTTAAGAACCACAGGTTTCATATCGAGATTCTTTAGTTCATCAGGAGTTGCCCAGCAAACCTCTTGGGCATCTGAATCGGGATGCGCCTCACCGCTTACATAGTGGGCTATAAGATAGGTAATAACGTAATGGAATTGAACGCGATCTCTCTCGTCTGGGACAATAAGATTCTCCACATTGAAGACTTCACCTACCTCAATCTCAATTCCACACTCTTCATTGAGTTCACGTTTAGCAGTGTTTTGAATTGTTTCTCCCAACTCAACCATACCGCCAGGGACACTCCACAGTCCCTTACTGGGCTGAGTGGCACGTTTTATAACGAGTATTCTCCCTCCCTTTAACACACAGACAGCGACACTAGCAAACGGGCGTTCTGGATACTGGCGTTCGATTGACTCGCCATTTACCATAGCTTTTTCAGAACCCATATTTTACTCTCTACTATAATCCACCAACCTGAAAATTTTTATACGGGATGAGAGGTTTTTCCTTATATCAAATGGGAAAAAAGTTTTTCACTTGCCTTTGAGCGTCTTAAGCTCTTTCACTTCACTCTCAGATAGAATATCGTCTGGAGAATATAAGATTTCATATAAGAATTCAAGTTTGAATTCCTTTTTTGTTATCCACTCCCATCCTGTAGAAGATCTGGGGTGCTCAAAAATATCATCAGCAGCTATTTCGTCAGCAATCCTATACACTCTTCCTTTTAGTTTTCCATTATGCTTAATTTCTCCGTCATCAGATACAGATACTATACCTGGTTTGTGAGAAAAAACTTGGGCTAATTTCTCAATTTGTGTGATTGTACTCCCTTTTTGCAATGTTTCCAATTCTAAAGGTGAGCCGTGGAACCATATCTTTTCTTTTTTGAAGGACATAAAGTACCTATTTATCTTTTATCCATTATATGGACGGGAGGCAGAAACGTGATATTTGATAAATAGCCCCCTAATCTAAATACTCTATTCGGGACGGCGGTCTCTTCTTGATTTCAAACTCTATATCAGCTTGCTTAAAAAGCTCAAGGAATGTATTATCGCGATACTCACCAAAGCTGACAAACCGCTTTATCCTGGCGTTGACCAGCATCTTGGCACAGAGTACGCATGGTGTATGAGTGCAGTAAATTGTACTCCCTTCAAGACTGACACCGTGAAGGGCAGCCTGTATGATTACATTCTGCTCGGCGTGAATAGCCCGGCAAATCTCGTGCCTCTCTCCCGATGGTATGTTCATTTCGTCCCGGAGGCAACCGAGTTCAAGGCAATCCTTCTGACCAGCAGGAGCACCGTTATAGCCAGTAGTTAAGATATGCTTGTCCTTTACTGCTACCGCCCCAATATGGTGACGACGGCAGGTCGAGCGCTCCGCCACCACTGAAGCTATTTTCAGAAAATACTCGTCTATATCCGGTCGTTTAAATTCTTTCATCTTTTTAACCTGGCGATAATCCTTTCCGTTTCTTTTCTCAATTCATCAAGAGAAGATTCGTTGATGATGGTGAAGTCCGCCATAGCAATAGGGCCACCTTTATTAACGTTCTCAATCTCCGCTTTATCCCGGCTGGCAGCTTCCTGCAAAGTAAGACCACGATTCGGTCTCCTGGCCAACCGGGTATACCGTATTTCAGGCGATGCCCAGACCGCAACGACAAAAAAGCCTTCGCTGTAATAGTCCTTAAGAAAAGTATATTCTTCCCAAGAATATAGCCCATCTATGACCACATCTGAGTTTTTAAGGGCTGAATCCATCCTGGGCAGGTTCAGCTTCGCGTAGGCTGTCATTCCCTGCTCCCTTCGGAGAAGTTCCCGGACATAACGCTCATTTTCTTCGTTTAGCTCCAGTCCCCTTTTGCGTACCTCTTCGTCGGTGATATCACCGAACCTTATTCTGGTAAAACCATTCTGCTCAAACAGCCTGGCTACTTCTGTCTTACCCGCCCCAGCCATACCAACAATTGAAACCACTTTCATAGCTACAGGCTAATTATAAGAGACAGGACTGATAAATAGCAATCTATATCCACCCGTCATTGCGAATGTAATGACCTGTCTGCCGTACACCCGCCGTCGCACACCCGCCTACGCACGAGGCTTCGGCGTGCAAGAGGCTTTGGCAGGCAGGAGACTCTGGCAGGCGATTGGATATTCGTTTTGTTAAAAATTTTTTTATTTTTAAAACAAACAGTCCTTTTTCATGTGTAAGACGGTTACCCGCACCGGATTCAAATACAAAAATAAGCGTGATTCGTTTCAAAAGAATAAGCCCCACAAAATCTCAGATTTTGCGGGGAACCCC
>CAYOHA010000065.1:0-11236 GCA_964403625.1 uncultured Dehalococcoidales bacterium
ATTATAGCAATAATAATAAAAGGCCACCTGTAGTTAATTGTTTCTATCTTAATCGGAAGCTGCTTATTGCCAAACAAAGCGCCCAACATAACAATATTGGCTGATTGTATGCTCCCCGCTTCTTTAGCAATTTGAGTCGCACTTAACTGGACAATCCTATCTGAGGCATGATTTAGTTTCTGAACGATTATCTCTATAGAGGGATATGTGCTACCACCAATAGAGACAGTAAAAGGGATTACCTTTTCGATGTTCAGAATGACTGTACTAGACTTCTGTAAGTACGAGATATTCCTTAGTGCCTCGGCTGGCTCCATTCCGACTAATACATTGGCTTTACCGGTTGGAGCGAGTGGTCCTTGTGCTCCATCGCCAATCCTGATGGTACTAGAGACAGAGCCACCCCTGACTGCCATTCCCAATACTTCCGAACCCCTGACATTCAAGCCATCTTTAACGGCGGCATTCCCAAGGAGCTCTGACATTAATATCACACCCTGCCCACCAACTCCAGCTATGACGATATTAAATTCCTTTATCATTCTAATTTACTCCTGTACTATCGCCTTGTATGGGCAGACCTGGGCACAGACTCCGCAGCCATTACACAGTGAACTATCAATTTTCGATTTATTACCCTCCTTCATTATCGCCGGGCAACCAAGCAACCTGATGCAGGCATTGCATTTCTCACTACACCTTTCTAGGTCTACCTGGTAAGGAATTACTTCTTCACCCCTTGCCCGTTTTTCTCTCTGTTCAATCATAGCACACAACCTTCGGGAGACTACGACCGATGGACCGTCGAACCTGATGGCTTTTTCTATGATAACGATAGCTGATTTGAGATCGAAGGGGTCGATAACCTCGACGAATTTGACTCCACATGCTCTGGCGATATCTTCAATCTTCAGTGCCGGGGCTTCGTCGCCCATAGCTGTATGACCGGTGCCTGGGTGTGGCTGGAAACCGGTCATTGCTGTAGCTGAGTTGTCAAGCACTACTATTGTTATCTTTGCTTTATTATAAACGGCATTTATCATTGGTGGTATCCCGCTGTGAAAGAAGGTTGAATCACCAAGGTGCGCTACTACTGGAGCATTAACAATATGTGCCAGGCCATTAGCAATACCAATGCTGGCTCCCATACAGATAGTAGTATCTACTGCTTCTTGCGGCGGATTATATGCGAGGTTATAGCAGCCGATATCGCCCGGGTAGATGGGTTCCACATTATTGCCATAGTCTCTGGCTACCCGCCTTGAGGCGACACCAATGGCATAGTGAGATGCCCGGTGCGGACAACCAGCACACATCGCTGGCGGTCGCCACGGCAGGAGTGGAGCTATTTCCTGACTGAGTTTATCTATCTGACTGAAATCAACCGGGAGTTTGGAGCCAGTCAGTCTGGCAATAGCCTCGACAACCTTCCTTGTAGATAACTCTCCAATCCGGGGCACCAGGTCTTTGCCGTGGATTTTGACCGGTATGTTTGCCTCTCCAGCAATGGCTTTCACGTGAGTTTCGACAAACGGATCGAGTTCTTCGACTACCAGTATTTCATCTACTGATTCCAGGAGCTTCTTTACCAGTTTCTCAGGTAGGGGGTGGGGTGTGCCGATTTTCAGTATCGAAACCCTATTAATAAGCCCCAGCCAGTCTATCGCTTCTAAAGTATAGCTGTAAGACAGTCCGCAGGCGATGATACCAAGTCTGGCACCATCAATGAGTTTTAACCGATTATAAGGGAAGGTATTTACTGCTTCCTTTATCTTGGCAAACCTCTCCAGCATCAACGGTTTATTTAATCTGGCTTCAGCCGGTGTATAATTCAACCACTGTCGGTTCTTCTGGAAGGAGCCCTTTCTTCTCTCCCGTGATATTTCCCCTAAAGTAACATCGCTTCGACCATGACTTATTCTAGTTACTGACCTGACGATGAACAAGTGCTTGAATTCTTCAGATAGCTTGAAGGCATCAGCCATCATATCCTTGGCTTCCTGAATAGATGATGGCTCTAGGATCGGTATGCATGCCTGCTCAGCAATATAGCGATTGTCCTGCTCATTTTGAGAGCTCCAGGCCCAAGGGTCTTCAGCCGAAAGTAAGACCAGCCCGCCTTTGGCACCGATGTGGGCGGCTGTCATTAACGGTTCGTGAGCGACATTGACACCGACGTGCTTCATTGAGGCTAAAGCCCTCAGTCCGCAGATTGAAGCAGCTAAGGCAATCTCAAAGGCTACCTTCTCATTGACCGACCACTCAACATAAATATCAAGTTCTCTGGCTACTTCAGCCAGCGTCTCTGTTACCTCTGTTGAGGGGGTACCGGGATAAGCAGCGGCAAGTTGGACTCCAGCTTCTATGGCACCTCTGGCTATTGCCTCGTTGCCAAGCATAAACATTTTTTCTCCCGGAGCATCAGAAGCGAAGGTCAGTTTATTCAATGCTTACCTCCTTACTCAGCCGACCATCTAATAAAAAAATAAATCCTGTCATTTATAAATCAAAAACTAAAAGCAGAAAGGTCACTAAAATTTTATCTTACGGATCAGGTTAAACAACCCCCATATTCTAATCTTTTGGCATTGATTCAGGCTCTCTTGGCCAGGGACGGGTGTATTTAACCGATTTAAATTTCCATTCCCCATTTTCCTTGACATATTCGCAATCGTGTCTTCCCTGTGTGTATCTCACCGTATTCGTCACGGGGTCGGAAATAAAAATATACATTAGCCAGTGTCCCTCTGCCTTATCTCCTTTGATTGAAATAACAGGGTCGGCTACGAAATGGGCATCTCTGACTTTTCCAACATTAATTTTAGCTATGCGTTCTTTGAATAACTCAGTGATTTCCGCTTTGCCTTTACGCAGTCCGTGGTGACCGATATTTGCCGTTGCGTCCTCGGCAAAGCAATCGATAATATCATCCCATTGGCGGTTATTTAGCATTTGGATATACCCATGATGCAGTTTCCTGATTGCCTCAAGGTCCTCGAGTATTCTGAGTCTCTTTTCAATATTCTCTAGTGCCATATCGCACCTCCTCGTTATGAAAAAATTTCGAGGTTTTTAGTCGGTAATAATTACGAACTAGCCGCGTATTTAAGATGTCGTGGTTGAGCCACCGTCGACGCTTATCATCTGACCGGTAATATGTGAAGATACATCCGAAGCCAGGAAAGCTACAAGGTTAGCAACATCCTGTGGCACGGTAGCCCTCTTCTGGGGGATTTCCTGAATCATTCTCTCTACCCCGGGATTCATCTTTCCACCGATAAAATTGGTCACTGCAATTGCCGGAGCAACGCAGTTAACATTAACTCCCTGGGCAGCTACTGATAGTGCCAGACTCTTGGTGAAACCTCCGACACCGGACTTCGAGGCTCCGTAAGCCTCGACACCGGGACCTCCGCGTTTTGCCGCACCCGAAGATGTGGCGATAATTTTGCCGCTTTTCCGTTCCAGCATATTAGGGAGTACAGCTTTAGCGCAAATCATCACACCTTTGAGATTAAGTGCGATATCCTTGTCCCAGTCATCTTCGTTCTGTTCGGCGAACGGTCCATGGGCGAAGGCATGTCCGGCATTAGCTACTAAAATATCTATTTTGCCAAAATGACCGAGCGCTGTCTTTACCATGTCATTCACTTCGGCGCTTTTAGTAACATCCGCTTTTACAGCCATTGCCTTGCGTCCCAGAGACTCGACTTCCGCCGCTGTCTTTTTTGTACCTTCAAGGTCGATATCACAGGCGATTATATCGCAGCCTTCTTTTGCTAAGGTCAATGCTATTGCCTTACCGAAACCTATCTGGCTACCCGTACCGGTAACCAGTGCCACCTTGTCTTTCAGACCAAAATCCATTTTTGCCTCCTCTTATATATCTTCATTATAGTAGTCCATTTAAATCATGAAATCGCCGCCGTCTACCTCGATGGTCTGCCCGGTGATATCACTTGAAACGTCCGATGCCAGGAAGGTCACCGTGTTAGCGATGTCCTGGGGCATAGTAAGTCTTCTCATCGGGACGGTCCGTTTATACATTTCTTTTTGTTCGGGAGTCGCATGTGCCAGTATCTGAAAGCCGGTGTCTCCCATACCGGGGGCGATTCCGTTTACATTTATTCCCAGCGGTCCCAGTTGTTTCGCCCATGCCTTGGTCAGACCGATAACGGCTTCCTTGGCGGCTGCATAAAGTCCTCCCATACCACTCCTGGCGACAGCCGATGAAAAGTTAATTATCTTGCCGGACTTACGTTCTTGCATGTGGGGGATGACTGCGTTCGTAACATGCCATGTCCCCTTAAAGTTAACGTTTACAGTTTTATCCCAGGATTCTTCGCTGTTCGGCGGACCTCCTCCGGGAGTGCCGGCATTGTTGACCAGAATATCTATTTTGCCGAACTCTGATAGCGCTGTCTTAACCATATTGTCTACTTCAGCTTTGTTACGTATATCTGCTTTAATCGCGATGGCTTTTCGTCCTAGAGCCCGGACCTCTCCCGCGGTTTTTTCTGCTCCTTCGATGTCGATATCATTCACAATTACATCGCACCCTTCTTTCGCCAGGGTCAAGGCTATTGCCTTCCCAAAACCTATCTGACTACCAGCGCCGGTTACCAGTGCTACCTTGTCTTTTAATCCCAGGTCCATATTTTCCTCCTTTAATTTGTTTTCAGATTATACTACTCTTTGTATTTAAAAAACATTGGGTGCTGGTAAAATTCTAATGCCCGTTATCTACTCTGTCAAGAAATGATAATTTGACAACCTGCGCAGTCACTTGTATATTACAGAAAATGTTATGTTGTTGAAATAGAAAATATAAAATCAAAGGAGGGACTTAAAGGTGAAAGCTGCTTTTATTGTTGCATCCAGAAAGATTGAGATAAGAGATATTGAGATGCCAACGATGAACGAAGACCAGGTGCTGGTGAAAATCGAAGCCTGCGGAGTATGCACGAGCGATATGGCTTCATATCTTAACTCATATAGCGAGGATGTCAAGAAGCGGATGCCAATGCCGAGAAGAATCGGTCACGAACCCGCGGGAACGATAGTTCAGGTTGGAAAAAACGTAAAAGGTTTCAAGAAAGGAGATAGGATAACCGGCATTTTCGGTATGGGATGCTTTGCCGAATACACCGTCTGCGAACCAAATGATACCACTATGCGTGGACACGGTGTTATGGTTGAGAAGATACCTGACGGAATCCCTATGGAGCATGCCATAGGCGAACCAATGATGTGCTTGATGTCTATAGCCAGAACTGCTAGCCCAGAGTTGGGTGACTACGTATTCCAGGTTGGCTGTGGATTTATGGGATTGGGGGTTATTGCTGGGGTGGCAAGCCCCAAACTCAGGGAATATATTGTCGCTGACCTGGAGGACTGGAGATTGGATCTAGCTAGAGAACTTGGTGCCACTATAACATTGAATCCTACTAAAGTTGATGTAGTCCAGGAGGTAATGAAAATAACCGGCGGTAAAGGTGTAGATGTGGCTATAGAAGTCGTCGGTCATCCACCAAGTATGAAAATGGTTGGTTCGGTAATCAAGAATAATCGGGGAAGGATAATAGCTGTTGGCTGGCATCAGGCACCGGATACCTATGAGTTGATGGACTGGATTAAGTCACCGATAATCTACAGTCCTCAAGGCATCGGTATGTCAGTGGACCCCAAAAGTGAGCTTCCTCGTGCCTTATGGGCGATACAGAAGGGCATATATCCGATGGAGAGGCTTGTTACCCATACATATAAGCTTGAGGATATCGGTAAAGCCTTCGAGGATAACCTTGGAAGAACACGTGGCTATATAAAGGGTGTGGTTATGCCTTTTAAGAAATAAAAGTTAATCTTATATAAATTATCAAAATTTAAGGAGGTAATTATCATGAAAGCAGCAGTGATGCAGGAAGATGGAAGCTTGAAAGTACAGGATGTCCCGGAACCTCCGGAACCAGGTCCTGATCGGGTCAAAGTAAAAATAGCTTATTGCGGGATATGCGGTAGCGAACTCCACAGTCTTGATCCTGAATATAAATCCAGACCTCCGCAATTCCGGCGGCCTCCGGGGGGAGCAAGTATGGGGCCAAGAATTGGAGGACATGAGGCTTCAGGGGTAGTTGCTGCGGTGGGCAGCAATGTACAGGGCATTGAGATAGGACAGAAAGTAGCGATGAATTTCCGCAGTCCTTGCGGTACCTGTTATTATTGCCGAAACAAACTGGAGCACTTCTGTCAAAGGGTAATTCCGGCTACGGGAGCGTATGCTGAGTATGCCCTTTATCATGCTAATGCAATATATGCTCTTTCAGAAGGTATCAGCCTTGAGGTGGGAGCACTGCTTGAACCAGTGACCGTTGCCGTTCACACTGTCGACCTTGCTGATATCCATCCGGGTTGTACCCTGGCGATAATGGGTGCCGGACCAATTGGTATTTTAACTCTGGAAGTAGCACTCAAAGCTGGAGCAGCAAAGGTTCTGGTTTCTGAACCAGTAGCCGGCAGAAGAGAAATGGCAAAGCGGCTTGGAGCTACCGTGGTGGTAGACCCTCTTAAGGAAAATCTGGAGGAAATAGGAAAGAAGCTTTGTGATGGTAGGGGTTTCGATAGAGTAATAGATGCCAGCGGGAAGCTCAGTGTGGCGAAGCAGGCACTTGACCTGGCGGACTATGGCGCTACCGTTGTCTGGGCAGCAATGTATCCAGTAGGTGCTGAGGTTGGCGTTCCGCCTTCCTATATGTACGGGAAGGAACTGACCATAAAAGGTGTCTTTATTTCTCCGTATTGCTTCCCCAGATCAGTGAACCTTTTGTCTGAGCTTAGCCTTGAACCGTTAATCTCAATCAGACCGATCGAGGAGATAAATCAGGCTTTTCATGACCTTCTGGCAGGGAAAGGGATGAAGGTACTAATAAAGCCATAAATACTATCGGTATAATAACAAAACGTTTTGGTAGAGGTGGAAGGCATATGGTTCGTCTGGAAAAATTAAGCGAAGTAGAGAGAAAAATGCTTTTAGGGTTTCCCTGCCCCTCGTACGAAACTCAGCCTTGGGTAAGCGGGCCGTCCTTAAGTCAGAGAAGAGTGGCTATTGTCACTACATCCGGTCTGCACAGGCGTGATGACCGCCCTTTCCAGCTAGACCCGAATGATTTCTACCGTGTTATTCCGGGCGATGTCGAGGCTAATGACCTGGTTATGTCCCATATTGCGGCTAGCTTTGACCGGAGCGGTTTCCAGCGGGACTGGAATGTTGTTTTTCCCCTCGACAGACTACGTGAGTTGGAGGCAGAAGGTATCATCGGCAGCCTTGCTGATTTCCACTACTCGGTCAGCAGTGCCCACCAGTCAGCCGAACTTGGGGCGCCCGCACGTGAAATCGCCGGTCTGCTCAAGAAGGACAATGTGAATGCTGTGATATTAACGCCGGTCTGACCTGGTTGTACGAGCGTCGTAGGCGTTCTGTCACGTTTCATTGAAGAAGAAGGCGTACCAACGGCTGGTATCAGCCTTATTCGACCGCATACCGAGACTATCAAGCCTCCCAGGGCTTTGTGGGTTCCTTTTGAGCTTGGACATCCCCTAGGTGTCCCCGATAATGTTGCCTTCCAGAGACGGGTATTACTTGCCTTGCTAAGACTTCTGGAAGCTTCTGAAGGACCGGTTCTGAAGGACTTTCCTGAAGATGAGCCGGAGAACGATGAGATAACGGTACTGGCTTGCCCGGTGAGTTTTCATCAAATTATTATTGAATCAGAAGAGGCCGATACAATTCAGGCTGCGTTCCGCAAGGAGATGACAGCCATACGTCCCTGGTATGATATGGGAGTGGCCAGGCGTAAACGGACTACAGTCGGTGTCAGCGGCGTTGATCTGGACATGTTGGGGGATTTCATCTATACCTTTGTCAGAGGCGAAGAGCCGAAAAATCCCCGCAACGATATACCACTGGTGTATACGCTCAAGCTGGCTGTCGAAGATTTGAAATCCTACTATGTTGAGGGAATTACGGCGCAACCGGGGCAGGCAGGTGCTTCGAGTCAGGTACTTAAGGACTGGTTCTGGGATAATACAGTAGCCGGTAAGGTGCTTCTGGCGTTAAAGAAAGTCTGCGAGGGAAGTGAAGACAAGATGATGAGTATGATGGGTGCTCACTTTATCGTCCCTGGTGATGTCGTCCGCCGCCAGGAAAAGTAAAAATAGATATATCTCAAAATATGAAAGGAGGGTGGGTAAAAACCCACCCCCTAGTTTTTCTCTGCTTATAGGTTGATAGCCCTTTCTATAGGCATAAATACGTATATAAGTAAGTATTTGTGCTTATTTGTTAAATACTTTAAATAGGTATTACTACAGAAGCGACTTTTTTTATAAGGGTGATAAGCTGATACGTGGGGTAAGAGAGAAAGTAAGGGAGATATTGAAAAAAGAGAAGCCTTTCTGGTTTAGACCTGAAGATTCGTTCTTACCTTTGGTGCGTTAATGAAAAAAGGGGGTGGAATCGATGGAAACGGGACTGGCAATCTTGATGGTTCTTGGTATCTTTGTTGGTATTCCGGCTCGGATTGGTGTTGCCATTTCATAAAAGACTGGTTACAATAAAATACGAATGGTACTTCCTTACGGTAGTTGACATGTGGCGTTTGTGGTGAGAAACTAAAGGAGAGTAAGAATGAGTGAAAAAGCAATCCTCTTTGATGCTGCCAAATGCATGGCGTGTCGTGCCTGCCAGGTCGCTTGTAAACAGTGGAATGAGTTAAAGGCGGTAACAACCGTAAACCGGGGCACTTACGAAAATCCTCCCGATCTTTCAGCTGATACCTGGTTAACCATCAGGTTCAATGAAGATCCAGAGAATGATAACGTTAGATGGCTTTTTAGCCGGCATAGTTGTATGCATTGTTCTGATGCTGCCTGCGTCGGTGTTTGTCCTTCAGGAGCCTTATATCATCATGAGGATGGTCCCGTTTCCTATGATATTGAGAAATGTATTGGTTGCGGCTACTGTAGCCAATATTGCCCTTTTAATGTTCCTCGCTTGGATGCTAATCGGGTTTTCGGCGTCGGTAAGATGAGTAAGTGCAGTATGTGTACCACGCCGGGTTTTGACCGACTTTCTACAGGGCAGGAACCAGCTTGTGTTAAGACCTGTCCTTCTGGGGCGCTCATCTTTGGAGACCGGGATGAACTGGTAGTTGAGGGCAGAAGAAGGATTGCTGTCCTCAAGTCTCCTCATTCTGAAGCCTATCCCAGAGCAACACTATATGGGGAAACGGAACTGAGTGGTCTGCATGTTCTCTATGTTTTGGCTGATTTACCCGAGGTTTACGGTCTGCCCAATGAGCCAGAGTACCCTGTATTAGCCACGGTTCAAAAGGACGTCTTCCGTCCATTAACGTGGATCGCTTGGGGGGTAGTGGCAGCGGGTTTGGCACTTAATGTACTTGTCGCCCGAGCCAGACAGCTTCGCAGCAAGGAGGAAGAGTAGAATGGAAGTAATCGAACGTTACACACCATCAGCACGGTGGTTTCACTGGTTGATTGTAGCAGTGTTTTTATGGTTGGTATTATCAGGTCTGCTCCTTTTTATACCCTGGTTTGGCCCTGACGTAGTGGGCACCTGGATTCGAGTTATTCACCGTATTGGAGCGATACTCCTGGTAGGAGCACCTCTGGTTTTTTCGGTAGCAAGTCGGGAGAGGGCGTGGTACTTTGTCAAGGAAGCACTTACTTGGGGGATTGAGGATTTGAGGTGGGTTAGGGCAGCCCCGGGCTATTATTTTGGCGGTGACCCGAGAATGATGCCTCCACAGGGGTATATTAACACCGGTATGAAATTATACCGTTTAGCTATTCTCTTCGGCGGAGCACTCTTCGTGATTACTGGAGCTATTATGTGGTTTTTCAAGGGGATTGTGCCTCCCTGGGTTTTTCAGTGGAGTCTCTTAATACATGACATCACTTTTATCCTCGCAATCTGCATGTTCTTTCTACATGTCCAGCTGGGTGTTTTTCATCCTAGGATGGACGAATCGTTACTATCGATAGTCGATGGCAAGGTCTCAGGTGTGTATGCCAAGTCTCATCACGCCAAATGGTATGAGAAGGTTGTGAGTAAGGATAATTCAACCAATTCAGCCGGTTCCTCGTAGCTAAGTTTGACTGAAGACATCAGTGCAGGTTTCGGAAGCGGAGATGGGGAATTCCAGACTCAGAATGATTAGAGACTATATTGAAGTATTAAAGCCCCGTGAAAGCAGCTTGATAACCCTTATTGGTGTCTGTACCGCGGTTATCGCTGCTGGTGGACAGCCATCCTTGGCTAGGCTCGTCTTCGTCTTGATAACAATATTATTAGCCAGTGCTGGTGTGAATGGGTTGACAAATTACCTGGACCGCAATATTGACGCCAAAATGCAGCGTACCAGACATCGAGCTTTACCATCCAGACGTATCTATCCTGCAGAAAAAGTATTGCCGCTAACTATAGGCCTGGTTATTATTGGTCTGGTTCTTGCCTGGCAACTGCATCCCTTGTCCTTTCTTGCTGGCCTGGTAGGCACGGTAGCAGCGTTGATATGGCGGAAGAGGTGGACATGTGTCTTTCCTCAAGGTATGCTGGCGAGTTGTGCCCCGGTTCTGATGGGATGGTTTGCTATTGAACCCAATTTTAGCTGGCAGTTATTACTGCTGTGCTTGCTTATCGCTATCTGGCTGCCACTCCATCTCTGGAGTGTTATGGTTACCCATCGAGAAGATTATCTTGGTGCTGGAATAAGCTACTTCCCAATAAGACAAAAAGTAAGCAATGTGGCAATGGTGTTACTTACGTGTAGTGTACTGCTTTATGTCGCTTCCATTGTTATTTATTTTGTAGGTGATTTTACCTGGTTCTATTTAATGCTGGCTAACCTGTTGGGCGTTGTATTGGTCTATACCAGTTTGAGGCTGGTCATTTCCACTTCCTCTCAATATTCTTGGAAACTGTACAAACTATCGGCATTTCCATATCTGGGTTTGATATTCCTGGCAATGTGCATTGATATTCAGATATTGAGTTGATTTGATGTAAGCAAGTGTGCTGACCATACCTAATGCAATAAAGTATGTCCTATTTAGTCATATGGCGAATTTTAAAATGGTTTAAACAAACGTAAGACTATCTGTGTCCTCTTTCTGCAGGTTGTTCACTTTGTCTTGGCCATTGGTAAATAATGTTTTCCGT
>CAYOHA010000066.1:0-11225 GCA_964403625.1 uncultured Dehalococcoidales bacterium
TGTTCATGGCTACCGCCACATCAGCTTGTGCCAGTGCCGGCGCATCGTTTGTGCCGTCACCGGTCATTGCTACCAACCGTCCGCTGGCTTGATGCTCCCGGATTAGTTTGAGTTTGGCTTCCGGAGTAGCCTGTGCCAGAAAGTCATCCACTCCTGCTTCAGCGGCTATCGCCGTTGCCGTTAAAGTGTTGTCACCGGTAATCATTACCGTTTTAATACCCATTTTCCGCATCTGGATGAACCTTTCTTTGATACCACCTTTGACTATGTCTTTGAGATGGACAATCCCCAGCCCTTCGCCATTTCGGGTAACCACCAGCGGTGTCCCACCAGCTCGAGAAATATCGTCCACTATTGTTTTCAGTTCTGGTGATACAAACTTTCCCTGTTTCTGGATATAGGGTATGATAGCGTCAGCTGCACCCTTGCGTATGCTCAATCCTTCTATATCCACTCCACTCATGCGCGTCTGTGCTGAGAATGGGATAAAACGTATGTCACGCCGTTTCTCAGCAACAGTACCTCCTCTCAGCCCGTACCTCTCCTTCGCCAGTACAACGATACTGCGTCCTTCAGGCGTCTCGTCAGCTATTGACGCCAGCTGGGCTACCTCCGCCAGTTCGTAGACATCTATCATGCCAACAGGTATGAAGTCGACTGCCTGGCGATTACCCAGAGTGATGGTGCCCGTCTTGTCCAGAAGCAGTACATCTACGTCTCCAGCCGCCTCTACGGCTCGGCCCGACAGGGCGATGACATTACGCCGGATAAGTCGGTCCATCCCGGCGATACCAATCGCGGGCAATAGTCCACCAATAGTGGTCGGAATGAGACAGACCAGGAGTGCCACCAGCGCCGTAATAGTAACCGGAGTACCTTGATGACTTATTTCAACGCTGTATAGTGAAAACGGTAGCAGTGTGATGCAGACGACAAGAAAGATAATGGTGAATGCCGCCAGCAGGATATTAAGAGCGATTTCATTTGGGGTCTTCTGGCGTTTGGCACCTTCCACAAGACTAATCATACGGTCGAGGAACCCCTCACCAGGGCTGGCAGTCACATGTACTACCAACCAATCTGATAAAACACGCGTTCCTCCTGTGACAGCGCTCCGGTCTCCCCCCGATTCGCGGATGACAGGTGCGCTTTCACCGGTGATAGCGCTCTCATCCACCGAAGCAATACCTTCAACCACCTCGCCATCAGTCGGAATAATATCACCGGCTTCTACCAGAAAAAAATCACCCTTGCGGAGTATACTGGATGGCATTACTTGATATTTAGCTCCGTATTTCGACTCGCTAAGTTTCTTAGCCTGGGTCTCCTGACGGGTGCGGCGAAGTGCATCCGCCTGAGCTTTACCCCGACCTTCTGCTAGTGCCTCGGAGAAGTTGGCGAAGAGGACTGTAAACCATAGCCACAAAGATATAGCCCCAATGAAACCTGGACTTGCCTCTCCTTGACCGAACAACGCTTCTATCCATAGAGCAGTAGTAAGTACACTGCCAGCTTCCACGACAAACATGACTGGATTACGTGTCATCCGGATTGGATTGAGTTTGATAAAAGCATCAATCACCGCCTGCGGGTAAACATTCCTCCTGAATTGTTGCTTTTCAAATTTTCTTTTTGCCGAGGAGTTACTCGAATCCGGTCTCATTTGTCATCACCTCACCATCAGCTGTTCCACAAAAGGTCCGAGTGACAGGGCAGGAAAGAAACTTAACGCTCCGACGATAATGACCACAGCGATAAGCCAGAAGATAAAAAGTGGTGTATCGGCAGGCAATGTCCCCTTGGTCACAGGTATTTTCTTCTTCTTCACCAGCGAACCAGCTATCGCCAGTGCCGGCACTGCCAGCCAATAGCGGCCGAAAAGCATGGTAAGGCCGAGAGCAACGTTGTAAAAGGGCGTGTTAGTCCCAAGCCCGGCAAAAGCGCTACCATTGTTGTTACTTGTGGAAGAAAAAGCATACAGTATTTCACTGAAGCTGTGTGCTCCGGGATTGAAAACTACTGCTTTGCCTGCAGGCGTGGCAACAGCAATAGCTGTCCCGAACAATATGAGTAACACAGGAATAAGAACCATAAGGGATGCCATCTTCATTTCATAAGCCTCAATCTTCTTGCCCAGATATTCAGGGGTACGTCCTATCATCAGGCCGGCTACGAACACCGCAATAATGACGAAGGCCAGCATGCCGTATAGACCAGAGCCGACACCTCCATAGACTACCTCTCCGAGCTGCATGAGCCACATGGGTACCAGTCCTCCTAGAGGTGTAAATGAATCGTGCATCGCGTTCACGGAACCATTTGAAGCGCTGGTCGTGGCCGTAGCCCATAGTGCTGAGTTAGCAATGCCAAAACGAACTTCCTTGCCTTCCATATTTCCACCAGGTTGCTGGTCGCTGGCTGACTGGTCAACATTAAGCTCAGCTATGGCTGAGCTGTCGCTTTGTTCCGCCCAGACAGCTACAGATAACATCGCCACAAAAATAATGGTCATCGCCGCGAGTATCGCCCAGCCTTTTCGTGTGTCACCAACCATTCTACCGAAGGTATAACATAATGCTGCCGGGATGAGCAGAATTGCCAGCATCTCCAGGAAATTAGAAAACGGAGTAGGGTTCTCAAAGGGATGGGCTGAGTTAACATTGAAGAAGCCGCCTCCATTCGTACCTAATTGCTTGATAGCAACCTCAGAAGCAACGGGACCGACTGCCAGGACTTGTTCACTAACAATCTGTCCGTTTAAATCTTGCGTTGGCTGCAAGAGTGTTACTTCCTGAGAATTGCTGAATGTCTGCACAACACCTTGTGAAACTAGAACCAGTGCCAGGATCAATGATAGTGGTAGCAGAATGTAGAGTACGCTTCGACTCATATCAACCCAGAAATTGCCTATCGTACTGGCAGAGTGTCTTACGAAGCCACGTATCATAGCGACCAGTACCGCCATACCTGTAGCCGCTGAGAGAAAGTTCTGAACTGTAAACCCCAGCATCTGCGTAAAATAGCTCATCGTGGTCTCACTGCTATAGCTTTGCCAGTTAGTATTGGTAGCGAAACTTATCGCTGTGTTGAAAGCCAAATCAGGTCGAACCGCTACCAGATTTTGGGGATTAAGGGGAAGGACTGATTGGAAGCGCTGCAGACCATAAAGTAGAAGCAATCCGGCAAAGTTGAAGAACAACATTGTGAGAGCATAGGTCTTCCATCCCATTTCTTCATCAGCACGCAGCCCCACAATACGATAGATCAGGCGTTCAACAGGTCCGACTACCGGAGTAAGGAATGTGCGTTTACCCTGGTAGACATACGCCATGTATGCTCCCAGTGGCTTGACAAACAATAAAAGGA
This sequence comes from uncultured Dehalococcoidales bacterium, assembly GCA_964403625.1. Taxonomy (GTDB): domain Bacteria; phylum Chloroflexota; class Dehalococcoidia; order Dehalococcoidales; family UBA2162; genus CAYOHA01. The sequence continues at coordinate 3,367 of CAYOHA010000066.1, forward strand.
CAACTAAATATAATCCGATTTGAAGCCAACCGAAGATTGTCATTTGAACCACTCCGGTTTGATAAGCGCCAGAACAAGATACAACAGCAAACAGAGAGAGATTATGCCGGAAACAATATAAAAAAGGTTCATCTTATGACTTCATCAAGCGCTGACAGGCGAATATCAGCCCCAAAGTTATTAGAAAAAACAAGAGTAGTATGACAAGAAGGACCAGGTCATTCATAATGCACCTGGTAGTATTGTATCAGCGAGAAGGTCAAGGGTGTGTCAAGAAAGAGGTAAATCTAGTCAAGGAAAAGTCAAGAATAATAGGGAGATTGAAGACTTTTGAGGTTGACAATATGATATTTAATCTGAAATTTGTTTCAAATCAGTAACAAAATAAGAACAGGGTGAAGAGGGACTTGTCCCTCTTCACCCTGTTCCGTTGAAACTAATTAAAGTCAATTAGGGTGTTACGGGTGTATTTATAAGTTTCTGTTCGAACAGGTATTCGGTGGGATGCCAGCCTGTCATATTATCCGTGGTGGAATTTATATCACTGGACAACACCAGCCATATCTTGTCACCTTTTTGGCTAACATAATCTCCTATTGTATGTTGATTATCGGGTACTCCAATTTTGGCTGTACCTTTTATATTTACGTTCCCACCGGCATTTGCTTTAGCGCTACCGATAATTACGACTTTCCAGCCTCCTTTTAGCCAGGGGTTGGGGGCAACTTCAGGATAATAAATCAGACTATATTCTTTACCTGCGATTAGTCCGTGCCCGTTGAAGACTCCTGAAATAGCGGTATCTTTACCTGTGCCCACGAGTTTGTAGTTATATTTACCCCAGGCACCACCTTCGACTATGGTCCAATCAGCAGGATCCTTTTCATACAGATATAAATTTTGTGGATTATTGTTGGCTGGAATAAGCTTTCCCATTGGCTTAGCAGACAGGAGTTACCATAAGGGAAAATACTGTTATTCCCAACACGATACCAAGGATAATCGAGATGATTTTTCTCATTTTTCCCCTCCGTAAAATATTAAGCTCTCTCATTGTATTAGTCGTGAAAAATGACTCAAATCCTTCTTACACTTCTTACCCAGTACTTTAATACCTATTTAATCTATATAACGTATTAAGGGGAAAAACGTCAGGTCTACAGGAAAACATTTTTATATTTTATGGGCTGATTACCATAGCCATTGAAAGTAGGCCGTGATATAATAAAAACCCAAATAAAAAGATAAAAACTCGATTAACTTGCCCATACCCTCATCACCGCAGGACCTGCCCAAAAAGGAAGATAAAGAAACTGAAGGAGGCTAACATGAGTGCTAAGAATATTAATGGAAATGCAATTCTCGACGCGATATCAGCAAATATTCTAAATACCAGCTTTGAAGATATTGACCGGGAAACAGTCGATAATACCAAGACTCGAATCCTTGATATCATTGGATGCGCCATAGGGGGTGCTGTGCTTCCGGACATAGTATCGCTGGTGAAATTGGTCGAAGACTGGGGTGGCAAACCGGAAGCCACCATTATCGGCCATGGAGTTAAGGCACCAGTCCAGGAGGTTGCTTTTGTCAATTGCACGATGTGCCGGGGTTTTGATCGAGGACCACTGGCTTATATCTTTAACGGCCGGATAGTGCCCCATCACGTGAGTGAGACGACTGTGCTAGCCGCTCTTACTCTAGCGGAAAGTAGGGGCGTAAGTGGTAAGGAATTCATTACCGCCCTGGTACTGGGTGACGACCTTACAGCAAGGTTGCATCTGGCTAACGACCATCCCCTTCCCGGTGAATACCGTAAATCAGGCGAAAGTCCTACCCCCGGCCGTATGCCCCAGATGACGATGATGGTCTCAACACCGACCTACGGAGCCGCCTCTATCGCGGGCCGATTACTGGGCTTGAACCAGAGCCAAATGAGAAACGCTCTCGGTCTTGTCGGCAGGTCAGATGGATTTGGCGGGGGTATCTGGGATGGAGCGCCCACTTTCAAGATAGGTCAGGGCACCTCGGCACGAGGTGGGATCGTAGCGGCACAACTCGCTAAAGCGGGGTGGACAGGAGCAATTGACCCCTTCTTTGGTGGCCGCGGATTTGGTGGTCCTTCAACACACCAGTATGACCATCCTGAAATGTTTACCGAAGACCTGGGTAAAAAATTTTACGTTGAAGTTTTATTCAAGCCATATCCCGGTGGTGGCCCTACTCAATCACCTATCGCCGCGGCTCTCTCAATTGTCCATAAACATAAAGTCAAAGCAGAAGATATAAAAGAGGCCATCTTACGCACGTCACCCGGGGTAGCTACAGGACTCCATTATGCCAGACCTTATAAGGTTGGATACTACCCCACGGGCGATGCCCTTTTCAGCTATAAATACGCTGTAGCTAATGCCCTGGCAAGAGGTAGTGCGACCGACAAAGACTATACCGAAGAAGCAATACGTGACCCTAAAGTCCAGGCACTTATCGGAAGAGTAACACTGGCACTGGCAGAATTGGATAAATCCGAAGGCGTTGAGCTTGAAGTAAAAATGAAAGACGGGAGTACATTTTCTGAGTATGTTGCCCAGGCACAGGGTGATCCTGCTCATCCGCTTTCCAGAGAAACGCTGGTGGCTAAATTCAGGGAACAGGTTGAATTCTCAAGGATGGTCACAAAGGAAGATGCAGAAGAAATTATCAGGTTAGTAGATACACTGGAAAAAGTAGATAATGTAGCTAAAATAGTTAAACTGGCAATAAAAAAGAACGTAGGGACTTAATACAAGTAAAAAATACGCTGACAGGAATCAGATTGAGATAATCATAAAGCAATCATATCCGCATCGGACAAAAAGCCAGGATAAAAACCGTTAAGCCCGGACTCGCCGGGCTTAACAAGGTGAGGAAGTGAAAAAGAAAATTATATGGTCAATATAAGAATAGCAGTAATAAAGGAATTACGTCAATAGTCCATTTTACCTACAAGAATATGACGAAAGTCCCATATATATGTGTTTTTCCGATAATACTATGAGAGCGAGACTAACTCAGATGCCCAGTATTTTCCGTTTTGACTCGATGCTAGCCAGTATCCTGTCTGCCGCCTTTACCGGGTCGGTCTCGACATCCAGTTGCCCGCCGGTCACATTCTTGCAGTCCTCTCTTAAAAGTTTCATCAGATTCGGTCCCCCGGTCACGGTAGGTACTGGATTTACATAGGTATAAAGGCCAAAGGAAAGGGCAAAGATAGCATCGATAGTCGCTTTCTGTTCCATATATTCGGGAGCGACAGCAGCCACGGGCAGCTGGGAAATAGGTATATTCCCCATGGCACTGGACAGGCTTGCCAGCAGGTCGGCAATACGGCCGGTATCGGTACAGGTACCGTAACTCAATACAGGAGGTATACCAAGAGCCTGGCAAAGCTCTTTAAGGCCAGGACCGGTAAGTTCGCTAGCCTCAGGTCGACAGAGACCCGCTACCTGCATTGCCCCATTACCGCAGCCCATAGAGAGAATGAGTAGGTCACGCTTAATCAGTTCCTTGGCCATTCTTATGGTGTGTACGTCCTGGCCGGTGTACCTCAAGGTAGTACAGGAGACAAGTCCGATTACACCCCTGATGGTACCATCTTTGACTGCCTTTAACAGTGGTCCGAGAGAACCGCCCAGTGCTTCGACGATACTCTCCGTGGAGAACCCGACCGTTGCTTGGTCCATTGCCAGACCGGTGACCGGTTTAACTGAGGAATGACGTTCCTTAAAATTATCTATAGCCATTTGGAGTAGCCTGGTGGCCTGTTCTTCTGCTTTCTCAGGCTCATAGTTGATACGTTCCGTAATGCCTTCAAAGGCAACCAGGTCACTTACCGGTACCAGCTTGATTTTGTATTTCTCAGCGTAAGCCGGGTCGACGGGCATCGAGCAGTTCATATCGCAGGCAAAAAGATCGATACAGCCGCTGCCCAGAATAGCTTCCTGCATTATCCAGTTGCCGGTAAAACCATAGAACGCATCGTCCATTTCCCATCTCTGTATCATCTCCTGCCCGGTCTCAATATTAGCGATAACCCGTAATCCCTTTGCCCCGGCTGCCCTGGCTTTATCCTGCCATTCCGGCTTCCTGGCTAACTGAACCATGGCGAAACCGAGGAAAGGCTCATGACCGTTAGGTAGAGCATTAACATAATCGGGATCAAGGACTCCGAGGCCAACACGCATCTGGTGAGGCCTGGGAATACCGAAGAGAATATCCTGGCAGTACTCATTGACAATCTGACTCTGGTAAGCCATCGCAATACTCATACGCATTGCTTTTAATGCCAGACTGACATAGTAGCCGTCGACATTTGTCAGGCAGGAGCTTGTCGCCCGCATCATCTCGCCGTAGATACCGCCAGGAAACAACTCTAAATTCTTCCAGGTCTTCTTTCTTTCTTCAGGAGCTAGAGCTTCAACGATCTGGCTTGGCTCATCAGCCTTACGGTTGAAGTCAGCTTCAACGAAATCACAAAGTGCTAAAGCCGTTTCTTCTATTTTTCCTGAGGTGCCTATTCCGAGCCTATGAGCAAATATCTGCAATTTGTCTTTCTCGGTTATTTTGAAAGGAGTTCTACCTCTGGCAGTAGTTCGAAGGGTCTTGACGGTCTGCTCGGTGTGGTAGTGATAGGTTGATGCTCCCAGGACGTTTCTGAGAAGCATCATCCGCATTGCCATACCGTCGCCGGTGATACCACACACTCCTCTCTTATCTTTAGCGACGTCAGCGCGGCAAGGTCCGTTGGAGCAAAGGTCACACCGGACACCGCCCATACAGAAAGGACAGCGCTGGTCAGGATTACCTCCTAATCCCTGGGCTTCGTACCTGTCCCATATATTACTCATCCCGTCTGCTTTGATTCTGTCATATACTCTGCGTACCGACTCGTGGTATGAAATCCTCTCTCCTTCCATGATAATTTCCTCCTTCCAGTTTTTTTAAAAATTGAAATAATTGGCATTCCTGCCTACTTTTCAGAATAAAGCATATGTGCCACTAAAAACAATTTAAAGATTTTGTTTAACAACCTATCCCCCCGCCTGCCATAGTTCAGGATGAACGGCGGGCAGGTCTAGAGATTGTCCGAAAGCTCCATTCCCGACCTGATAAGCCTGTGTGCAGGCACAGAATCCAGAACTCTCTTTTCAGATTCAATACTGGATTCCCGCTTTCGCGGGAATGGATAATTTTTTATTTGTGCTGCATTTTCGGACAACCTCAATAAAGAAGAGAGGGGCAAAGCCCCTCTCTAAAGCTCTTCTTCTTTAGTTACAGATTTGCTGGTTCTTGGTGGTTAGAAGAAACCTCTTCCGGCGGCTCGTTCTTTCTCTCCGACGGTGACGATACTCATCCCCTTCGTGATATACTTGGGAATAGCCTTTTCGTTCAACTCCAGTCCTAGCCCCGAGCCTTCAGGCGGGTAGAAGCAACCATCCTTATATATCATCGGGTTTTTGATAATGTCCACATCATTTGGCTTGGTGGTATCAAATGTGTTGTACATGACCACAGGGAAAAAGACAGCCTGCGCCTGCTTGCCGAACTCGGCTTCTGAGCAAAGCCAGTGTGCCTGAGCTGCCGCTTCCCATGGTCCGTTCATAGCTCCGCAATACATCCCCAGAGCGGAAGCCTTGGCAATACTGGCCCATTGTATTCCGGCCGTAATACCGCCTGCCGAGGCCAGCTTGGTACCGACGATATCGGCAGCATTCTTCTTGATAACCTCCATCAGGCCGGGGATAAGTACCGTAGATTCATGGGCGCAAATCGGCGTCTTTAGTTGTGCACGTAGAGCGGCTAATCCATCAATATCCCAGGTTGGATTAGGCTGCTCAAACTTAAACAGGCCAATATCATCTAGTGCTCGACCAAGCACCAGCGAGTCGTAGTAGTTGTAACCGGCGTTGGCATCGAAAGCTATCTCAGCTTTATTGCCAACCGCTTTTTTTACCGCCGCCACGATTTCTATATCCCTCTCCATTGAGCGGGCTCCACCGCCAAATCCTGTGGACTTCATGCCCAGGCTGGTGACACCACCAGCCACCGCCTTTTCCGCTTCTTCTACGGCTATGTCTTTACCCCTGGGTGAATTTTCTCCGTGAATAAAGAAGTTGTAACGGAGCTTCTCAACCTGTTTGCCCCCCAGGAGCTGATAGACCGGCTGTTTAAAGGCTTTGCCTGCCAGGTCCCACAAAGCAAAGTCTATGGTCGTCACTGCGGCAGGATATGACATACCCCAGACAGACCCGATTGCCATTCTAAGCCTGGAATAAATTACGCCTCTATCCAGGGGATTGGCACCAATGAGAAATGGCGCCCAGGCTTTAATCATCATGATGATGGCTTCCTGGTTCACGCCGCCGGCATCACCTATTCCGGTAATACCCTCGTCGGTATGGATTTTAGTAAGCAGAATATTGCCAAACCTGCCCTCACCGCGCATTGGAGTGGGCAAACTCAGAGGTATACATTCTATTGAAGTAATCTTCATTCTATTATCCTTTCTCCTTAATTAATTTCTTTATCTCGATGTATCTGATTATATTCCTTCCGCGTTTAATCTATCAAGACCAAAGGTAAAGCTATATAACTTCCTCCTAATCCCCGTAGTTGATTGAGGTAAGAGGCACGACAGGGTCAGGGAAACCAGGACCCATATAGGCGAACATTAAAGACAGGACGCGCTCGTTGATCCGGTTAAAGTCGCTGGTCGGTACTGTTTCCGGCTTCGGGAAAGGCCATTTCATCTGCCGGAAAGCCTGCTGAATAACTATGCCCGAACCGTGGAGCTCAGCGGCGCGGGTTATGGAGTAGGCGAGTGCCGCACCACAGTCCTCAGGAGGGATGGGACCGCCGTAACCGGGCATTTCTAGAGAAAGCACAAATCCCCTATCACCCGGGGTAGCCCCGGTGCGAGGACGGCCGATGGTGGTCGGTAGAAAGGTGAAAACGGCAATCCCTGATTTCTCCACCGGACCAAGTTCGTTAGCCAGGGACATTATTATCGAAGCAGTAGCCGCTTTGACGGCACAGTAATTGCCCGGCCCCATCGGGTAACGGAAAGCGGTCGATAGATAGGTCACCACGCCGTGGTGCCTTTCCTGCATTCCGGGCACGAACAGCTGAATCCCGAGCAGCGCTCCGCGAACGGCTACTTCGTACTGCCGGTCGAGTTGCTGGACGGTGGTCTTTAATATTGAAGCACCGAGCGACATATCCATAGCATTATTGACCAGTATATCTACCTTGCCGAAAGTCCTGAAGGCTTTATCAGCCATCGTTCTCATATCACTCTCATCTGAAACGTCTGTCGAGACAAAAAGAGCGGTGCCAGGCTCATTCTCGCTGTTGATCAGCTCTTCGGCGGCTTTGCCCCGATAAGGATTTCTGGCAGCTAATACCACTTTAGCACCGAGCCAGGCAAGGCTTCTAGCGACGCCCAGGCCGATGTTGCTGGTACCACCCGTTACCACGGCAACGTCCCCCTTCAGGGCATCCTTTTTAAGCCCGGTCTTTTTTACAGTCAGCGGGGCGATATTCAGTGTAATATCCATTTGCTCTCCTTTCAAAAAAGTAATTGAGAGGTTGTTTAGAAACCTTTCCCCCTGACCCCCCTTCCCTTGATAAGGGAAGGGGGGGTACAAGAGAGAGGGGTAAAGCCCCTCTCTAAAACCTTTTCTTCATCTCTTTTTCAGGAAAGGAAGATTAAAGGTGGTAAGGATAACAGAGAATCTGTAATTGATTGTATTCGTAATTATTTTGCATAGTCAAGTGCAGAGGAGGGAGATTGAATAATGACTCCTAATATTTTCCTCTCC
>CAYOHA010000067.1:0-11129 GCA_964403625.1 uncultured Dehalococcoidales bacterium
AACGGGCTAATCTGTGCTTTACCGATTTCCCATTGTTCCTCCAGGGTATCCGGTCCGGCTGCTTCGCCGGTCCTCATTTTGTCGCCGGTACCGAAAATGATTTCAGTACATAGCATCGGGTCAGTGCTATCCCAGTGAAGACCTGGCATCAAAATGGGATCTCTCTCTAAAACGCTGGCCAGTACTGATTTGCTACTCCGTGGAGATAAGGGCATATAAGCACACATCCCGGCTTTTGCTAGTTCAGACTGCAAATCACCAAAAGTAACTCCTGGTTCCACAATTGCTACCCTGTTAGGTGTATTAACCCGGATTATCTTATTCATTCTCCTCAGGTCGACGATAACAGCTCCATCATTGCTGGGAACCGAATCTCCTCTGAAATGTGGAGGTCCCGAACTCACAGGGATAAGCGGTACTTTCTTTTCGTTAGCCCATCTGACAACTCCCTGTACTTCATCAACATTAGCTGGTCTGGCAACATAACCGGGCATTCTTCGAGAAGTAAGGCTAAATACTCCAGAATATTCTTTCAATATGTCCCGATCATCTAGAATGTTATCTCTACCAACTAATTTTTCGAGACCTTTCTCTACCATTCTTAACCTCCTTTATTACAAAGGACGTGGCGAATACTCCATATTTGGGTGATATTGAATAGCACGTAAATTATTATAATACGAATAAAATTTTTAGCTTGTCTATATTGATAAGACAATAAGGATTATTATCCTATTACTTCCTTTAATTTAGCAGCGAAAGCTGGTAAAGCTGTCTTACAATCGGCCACAATACCATAATGGGCTACCTTAAATATATTAGCTTCGGGGTCTTTGTTAATGGCTACAATTACCTTGGAACTGGAAAAACCACTTAGATGCTGGCTGGCTCCTGATAAGGCTACCGCAATATACAGGTCAGGACTTACAATTTTGCCGGTTAATCCAATCTGCTGGCTATCTGCCACCCACTTGGCGTCACAAGCTGGGCGAGTAGCCCCTACTGCCCCGTTGAGCAACTTGGCTATTTCTTCTAATTGTTGAAAACCGCTGGCACTACCGATTCCCCTACCGCCAGCCAAGACTACTCTGGCATCTTCCAGCTTAATACCTGTAGTAGCATCAGCCTTTCTTTCGATAACTTTGGTCTTAAAGGAAGCCGTATCTATTTTTACTTCGATATTGATAACCTGACCTTGGCGAGTGCCGTCTTTGACCGATGGAACCATAGCCTTGAGTCTAACTGCGGCTATCTGCGGATCTGTTATACAGACCTGAACCGCCTGAGCGTTTCCGCCGTATACCGGCCGGGTCATCAGTAACCGTTTGGTAGCAGGGTCTATCTCTAACGCCATACAATCCATAGTCGCACCAGTATCCAAGCGAAAAGCTAACCATGGTGCCAGGTCACGACCGGAATATGTCTGGCCGAAAAGGATTATTGCCGGAAGTGCTTGTTGAACGACCTTTTCTATTCCTACTAAGTAAATTTCTGTAGAATAGTCTTTGAAAGAGGGATTATCTACTATGTAGACTTTACTGGCTCCGTAAGCAATGGCTTCCCGGGACAACCTGCTGATATCACTACCGATGAGAACAGCGCTTAATTCCTGTCCCAGTTCTGAAGCTAATCGGTTTCCAGCGCCTAAAAGCTCGGTGGTGATAGGGGCTAATTTGCCGTTAGTAATTTCACAATAGACCAATATACCTACGTTTATGGACATATCGTCAATATCCATATTTTCTGTATAAGTATGATATGGTACACCTGTATATTAAATAACATCTAATTCTTTTAACCTGGTCACTAGGTTTACCGCTTTCTCTTCGGAACTAGAGCCTTCAAGAATTTCACATTTGCTCTCGTGGGTCAGACTGCACATTCTAATCATTGAAAAGCGGTCGGTATTACCAGTTTCAATCTCCAGGTCCCGTGCAGTCCAAGTAGTGATCGGCTTTTTCGCGGCAGATATGAAAGCTTCAACGCTGGGCTCTCGCATAGTTCCCACTTTATAATTTGTAGTGACCACTATTGGAGTAGTGGCTTTGATAACCTCATAACCATCATGTGAAGCCTTTTCAATTATCACCTTGTCACTAATAAACTCCACCTTTTGAGCTGCTGTAATGCAGGGGATCCCTAATATACTGGCGATACCAATGCTTACCTGTCCAGTATTGGTATCAGCAGCCTGTAGTCCGCACAGGATCAGGTGATACTGCCCCAGTTTTTTTATAGCAGTAGCAATAGCATTAGCTGTAAGGTAACTATTAAACTCATCGAAAGTCTCATCCTGTAAAAGGACCAGCCGGTCAGCACCAGCGGCTAAAGCTGTGATTAGTATATCCTTGTTTAGTTTTTTCCCAAGGCTTATTACGGTGATAAACGATTCTTGGATATCTTTTATCTTGAGTGCCGCTTCGAGGGCATTTTCATCGAAAGGGCTTAACACCGGTGGCATTGCCTTCGGTTGAATAGCCTGCTTGGTTTCAGCATTGATATGAAAGAGAGATAATGGGATCTCAGGATCTAGTACTTGTTTCATACAAACGATGATATTTTTCACTTTTTACCTTTCAGGAGCTACTTTTTACAGGCTGGAGTATTCAGACATTTACCACTTGAATAGAAATTTACTGGTATTGAGAATATTTAAGGCTATTTTTACCGATGTTTAGTTATCCCTTCTATATTCTGATAATTGGATGAACAACCTTCGCATCCGGCCAGGAACCGTAGTAAGTCAACTGGTCTTCGGATGGTTTCCTTTTTAACCATTCCTTCTCAAATTCATCATAATTTTTAGCCCGGTGAAGGCGGTTTTCAAGCTCTCTTTTCCGTAACTCTCTGGTTTTTACTTCATCTGCGGTCCAGGTCTCGGGGTCATAAGCGACATGGTAGACATTGCGAGCAATCCAATCAGAGATGATTTCATTTCTTACATCATCGACTACTGCTTGTGGATTTCTCTCCAGCACGTCACCGTAACCTTTTCCTCCGGTACCGCCACCTGCACCCAGAGATCCCTCGTAGACAACTCGCGGAGGGCGAAAGGTTCTTGAGTTGGGCAGTAGGTAATCGCCTTCAATGACTCTTTCCTTGATTATTTGTTCGGTTGAAGTAGGTATATTCTTTTCACCTTTGGCAAAAAGTTCTAACACATTACTATTCTCGATGCTAACGCCTGGCTGGTTATTTGGTGGATAACCACCGAAAAGCCCATTTCCGACCAGCATTCTTTTACTCGTGGCAGCTCCGGTTGTTCCACCGCGCTTGGCATCTGGAGCGCCATAAAGGATCGTCGCTATATACCCGCTGACTCCGCCGCGGTACTTCCCATTGCCCCCGCTATCTTTTAAGTGCTTTTGCCAGAGGTGAAGAACCGGCGTATCAGCCTCTGCCTCTTCACCATCACTCCCGGTGGCGTGGACAGCAGACCGGAAGATGGAGCTGTCCATACCATCTGAATCTGCTCGGGCGCCCTGTCCTCCAGTGTTCCTGGTCCAACCTCCTCCCGCGTTCACGGAAGGCACTCCCCGTTGGTTTAGTCCGGCTCCGTATCCGATACCTCCACCAACACCTCCACCATCACCACCGACACCGACTAATTGATTTTGAGGGGCAGCAATTGTCAACCTATCTTCAGTGTTGAACATCATACAGGCAAAGAGCTTGGGAAGTATCTGTGTATTCAACTCTCCGACAGGTGGCGCTATGGAGATTGCTGCATCCCAGTTTGGGCTTATTGCCGTACCATCAGGAATGTTAAAATCGACCGGTGCTATCGTGCCGATACAAACTGGTAAATCATGGAAACTATGGGAGTACATATGTAATGCTGCATAGCAAACCATTACCCAGGGAAAGCAATTTAAGGCGCTATCATTTTCTGGAGAGGTACCGGTATAATCGAAAAGAATGTGGTCATCTTTTTTGTAGGCAGTACAGAAAATACGCCAGAGGCCTGGCTTTGCACCAACGCCGCTCAGGAAGACTGCATTCCGGTAAATACCATCATTCCATTTGCGAATTCTGTTCCTTGCTCCTTCTTCTGCCACCATGATTGTCTTACGGAGTAGACCTCTGATAAAACTGTTTCCTTTTTGTTGAGCTAGTTGCTCAATTCTCATCCTCAGCCGGTCAACCGCGGTACATCGCGCCCTCAAGTCCAAAATCTGTTGCCTTGGGGCACGACTAATCATATTGACCATCATCTCAAGCAGGTCATCACGGAGCTGGAAGTTCTCTGCAATTTTTATCGGTGTCAGGCTCATACCTTCCTCGTAACGACTTTTCGCATAAGCTATCATACCTCCCGGGGCAATTCCTCCTGTCTCGTCCATGTGGGTACCTGATGATGCCCAGGCTATTAGCTCTCCATTTGAAAAAATAGGCATCAAGGCAAGCTGGTCACAGTTGTGTATTCCCCCGTAAGTGGACTCATTGCAGTAGAATATATCACCCTCATGGACCCCAACTCTGGGATTATTATAAAAATTATGCATAATCCACTTGATCGGATTCTGAGCCGTAACGCTATGAATAAAAGTGCCAAGGCAAGCACTCACCATGTCGCCCTGAGCTGTATGTATGCCAACGATCAAGTCTCCAGATAGGACCCAATTGGAATTTCCTACTTTTGTGAAGACATCTTTACATTCAGCAAGTATCATATTCAACCTTTCGCTGTAAATTTCGTAGTCCCCGGGTGCTAGCTTCTCAAGCCCTATTAGTTCCTCTTTGCTAGTCGGACTAGGTTTCAGAAATGCCATAACTTCTTCTTTTGAGGGTCGCATCGCTTCCTCCTCTGACCAATAAACGTGAATCTGGTCAATTAATCATTAAGCCTCAAAAATGTCCAGAATATGTTCGCTCGTCGTTACCCAGCCAAATACTTCTCTAATATTATCAATGGATGCTTGTTGGCGGGACGGTGGGGATGCCGCTACGGCATCGGAAACAAGTACCGGTAAATATTGAAGATGACTGGCATCACGTAATGAAGATTCGACACAGATATTAGTGGCTACTCCAGTAAAAATTAAGTACCTGATATCATAAGTTTTGAGCATCATATCAAGTTCAGTCCCCGAAAAAGCGCTAAAACGCCGTTTGATAACGACCATCTCATCTTCTCGGGGTTTTAACTCGTCAATGATTTCAGTACCCCAGGTGCCCTCCAGAATTGAACCTCTCCTTGATTCCGGATTTTTCCAGCCGGGGTTGAACCGGTATCTGGATAGTGGACCAACCTCTCGTAAATCGTTGGTAAGTCGATGCACAACATATACAACTTTTATATTCTTAGCCCTTGCTGCCTCGATCATTTTTTTATTCGGTCCGATAACCTGAGAAATGTGTGAAATATCCCGACCGCCCAGATCAAACATACCACCCTTACTGACAAAGGCATTTTGCATATCAATTACCAATACCGCTGTCCTTTTCAAGTCGATTTCCAGTGGTTCTGGTTCTGCCTGAAGTAAAATAATTTCTTGCTCCCTCATCTATTTCCTCCCGCCTTCAGCCTTTTTGAATTAAGGAAGTTTCGTATCGTCATTTCACTCGATAATACCACTCATAAATTCGTTAACCGTGTAAGTCCTGCCAGGTGGGACGACAATGCTAGTATCAGCGGCTTCAATCACCGCAGGCCCCTCAAGTTTATTTCCAGGCTCGAGTAAACTTAGATCGAATGTGTTCGTAGGCTTAAAACTGTTTAATTCTTGCCAGAAAACTTCCCGCTTTCCCTTATATGCCAGAGCAGGAGCTTTAGTTTCTTTCAAAGCGTAACTGGATATTCTAAATGTAGGTGTTACGAACAATGACCGAAGGATAAATGACGATATATCGACACCACCCTCGGGGAAAACGGATAATGGACTATAAGCTTTGATGAACTCCCGTTCAAAGTTTTCATAGATAGCCAGGACGTCCGTTTCATTTCTTATGAATAAACGGGGAGAATGTACCCGCGTCATGTTTAATTGGCCGCCGTATCTCATTTCTAACTCTAAAGAAAAAACCGCAGATTCTGGCGAGATTCCCTGTCCCTTCAGGTCCCTGATTGCTAATTTTTGTAGCTCTTCTACCATCCCATTAAATTTATCATAGTCACTAAAGAACTCGCCAGTACCTTTACCACCGAGACCAGCAGGTTGTTTAAAAAGAATATAATTAGTTGCCTCATAATACTGGATCACGTCCATAACACCTGAACCGAGAGCACAGAAGATTGGAGAAGTGGGAAAAGTCACGATCTTTGGCACTCCAGCTTCAAAAGTGTAACCACAGCAGTGTGTTGGCCCAGCTCCTCCACAAGAAAAAACCACAAATTCCTTCGGGTCATGACCCTTAAGGATGGTCTCTTTAAATATTTCACCTGCCATAGTGCCATCGACAACTTTCTTAATTAGCCAGGCAGCTTCTTCTATCTCAATCTGCAGAGGCCTGGCTATTCTGCTGCGGATGGCGTTTAGTGCTTTCTGACGGTTTAGTTTCAACTTTCCGCCGTGAAAGTAGTCGGGATTGACGTACCCGAGAATCACGTCAGCATCAGTTACAGTTGGTTCTGTCCCACCGAGGTCATAACAGGCCGGTCCTGGCATTGAGCCGGCACTCTGCGGTCCTACTAACAATCTGTTGCCCATAAGTGTATCAACCTTGGCTATTGATCCTCCACCAGCACCGATCGACTTCGATTCGAGCATTGTTAATTCTACCGCCCAGCGGTCGATTACCGGATGGTACTGGTAGAAACTTGGATTGCCGTCCACAATCAAGCCTACGTCGAAGCTGGTTCCCCCCATATCGGTGAAAATAATGTCTTTAAATCGTTGTTCCTTACCAACGTAAGCCGCTCCTATGATACCGGCAGTGGGACCACCATTAAAGGTATTGAGGGCTGTCGTCCGGAAAACCTCAGCCATACCTCCACTGTTATGCACCATCATTAAGGCTCGCTTATATCCCAAGGCTCTTAATTCATCACTCATCCCTTTGAGTTCGTCTGCCATGACCCGATGTAGATAGGCACACAACATGGTTGCTACCATCCGGGGATACTCTCGCCATCTTGGCGAAACATCAGATGATATTACTACAATCACACTTCCCAGATAGGCTTCAGGATACTGCCGTTGAATAAGTTCTCGTATCTTCTGCTCATGAATAGGATTGGCATAACTGTTAAACAGGCAAACGACAAATCCCTGGGCTCCCTGGTTTACCAGGTAACGGAGCTTTTCCAGAGTATCCTCTTCATTCAGTGGTCTTACTATTTTCCCATCATAGGCAATCCTCTCTTTTACCCCAACTATCATATAGCGAGGAATAATAGGTTCTGGTTTGTTCATTTTAGGTAAATTTCTCATGTGAGTGATTGGTATTCCATCTCCCCATGCTCCTCCCCTGCCAGCAGGCAGAGTGTCCTCAAAACCCTCTGTAGTTAATAACCCGAGTCGTGGACCTTTTCTTTCGATAAGTCTATTCACAGCTAAAGTCGTCGAGTACCGAACCATATCCGTCGATTCTAGTAGGTCCTCCAGAGAAATATCTAAAGAAACAACCGTCTCCCGCAGGGCTTGCATGAAACCTTTGGACAAGTCGTAAGTTGTCGTCGGTGCCTTGCCAAAAACCATCTTGTCTCCGTAAATGATCAGACAATCAGTAAAAGTACCGCCAATATCAACATTGATAGTAGCACCGGGCTTCATTCTATTTAAGTTCTCTTTATCTGATCGAAGCTCGTTCATTTTTTTATCTCCCTATTTAACCTGGCTGATAGATATTTCTCCTTTAGTTTGTCGATATCGGGTTCTATATCATAAGTAATTGGATGTCCTGGAGGTAGTATCTCGTTCTCGATCATAATCCCACAGCCAGGACAGTAAAACTCTACTATCCGGCAGACATCAGGGTCCGGAGCATAGCTACCATCCTCAAGAACCGGGTTATAAATTTCTCTGGGATCACGGTCATATAATACGCAGCCTTTTTTATAGTTCTCCCTTGCTGAAATTAATACTTTACTGCACCGGTTACAACACCACTTTTCTTCGTCCAAATCTATATCAAGGTATTCAGTAATGCGTATTTTTTGTCCCATAGCTCATTTTCCCTTCATCAATCCGTTAAGATATCGGTCAACCAGATATTGGCTGCCAGGAGGTACCAGTATCGTGGTATAAGCACTTTCTATAATTGCCAGACCTCTGACTATATTCCCACATTTGAGTAGGTCCTGCTCGTATACCTGGGCAACCTGGAATTCTCTATTCCAGTATAATGACCGCTTGCCTTTAAAGGCTTTATGTGGATCTTCTCCAACCGGAGAATAGCTGGTAAATTGAGGGTCTGCCAGGTGGGACGATGCCCTGAGTCTCAGTTCCTTTATAAATACCGTATCGTCTTTAGTACTTGATGCTGCCTTCGTCCGATAAAGGCCGGTGATGACTCTAATATCGTTTACATTACTAAGGGTAATTGGTGCCCATCGAATAACAATCGGAGAAGATGAGTTTTTCGATGTTAGGACTATTTCGAGTAACAGTGAGACGTTTTCTTTCTTAAAGCCTTCTCCCTCCATATCGAAATAGGCATCATCCTCCATCTCCTGCACGATTTTATTGAATTCTTTGAAGGTATCAATATCATATTCGGGTTCCAATGGTAAATTCTGTGCTCTGCTGTAGCTGTGAAGAACGTCAGTACATGATGAGCCAAAAGCGCAGAATTGGGCACCGAATGGGAATAGGTATATCCTGGGTATACCAACAACTCTAGTCATACTACTGCAGGCAAGTCCGCCGGCGCCTCCAAAAGCAAACATGGCGACATCCTGCGCCTGCAATTTTTTATCGCTAATAAAGTCCTTCACCGTTTTAGCCGACTTAGTAATCATTTCATTCACAATAGCGTCAGATGCATTTTCCACCGTTATGTTCAGGGGATCCGCAATCTTTTCCTTGATGATATCTCTTGCCTGCCCTACGTCCAGTTTTCTCCTTCCTCCCAGGAAGTAATCAGGATCAATATAGCCAAGAGTGACCCAGGCATCGGTTACGGTAGGTTTACTGCCCCCGAGGCTGTAACAGGCTGGTCCCGGTATAGCTCCGGCACTTTCAGGTCCAACTCTCAGTTTTCCTGTTTTTTCATCCAACCTGGCGATAGAACTTCCACCTCCGCCGATGGAGATAGTCTCAATAACGCGTTCTTTGACAGGAATACCACTCATCATTCTTTCTGTAGTATAAGAAAGCTCCCCGCGGGCAATAAACCCGATATCAGTACTGGTCCCACCAACGTCAATCGTTATCACATTCTCGATACCATACAATCGGGCAAGAAAAGCAGCCCCGAAAAGCCCTGCTGCCGGACCGGAATCACAGGTGTCAATCGCTTTTGTTTTGGCTACCCTGGCTACTCCACCGGTAGCGTGCATAATTAACAAAGGCCATCTATATCGGCGATTTCTGACATCTTCATCAGCCTTGTAGAGATAATGTGCCATTTCCTGGTGAATGTAAGCATCGATAAGGGCAGCGTTCGTACGGTACTGGTCACTAATTTCACTGCTGATTTCCGTAGAAAGCAGCAGTGGTACCGACCCTAGATAATGGGCAGGATAGTCTTCAAGTATTATTTCCCGGCATCTCTTTTCATGAGCTGGATTAAGTGGAGACTTTGCCAGACTTACCACTATCCTTCGAGCACCTCTCTCCAGCAGATTTTTAACGTTATTGAGAACTTGAGCGCTTTCAGGAGCGAGTATTGAATCTCCAGATTCACTGAGTTCCTCATCAATGCCAATAATCATATTCTCGGGGATCAAGAAATTAATGGCTGGGTTGGTAGTTCCTGCCGGAGCATAGGCATTTTCTCCGAGTCCGCGTGTTACCAGGAGACCTAATTTGGGTCCCGAAGCCTGAATCAGAGTATTTGTCCCGATAGTGGTTGATAGGCGGAGGGTTTTCATCTGTGCCAGTAGCTCGCTGGCAGATACGTAGCCGAATTTACTGGCTGCTTCTTCAATACATTCCATAAAACAAATCGTGAAATCGTGAGGCGTAGTATCAACCTTAACTAACTCAGTCCTGCCGTTCCCTCGAACAAAACCGTCGGTGAACGTTCCTCCGGTATCAATATCCATATTGAATTCCATACTACCTCCCTAAGAACCTTGAACTTCCCGAATGACACGCATGACTTCATGCATATTGTTTACACTTGTTGGAAAAGGAACATCCCATTCTGTAGACAGGAAGAGTCCTTTTCTCTTTTCTTTCAAACACTCTTCAGTGGATTTTCCCACTCTGGAAACTGTGTCAAGCAACGCTGAACAAGATATACTACTGGCAAAACAACGATTGCATTTTAGCGCCGCATCTTTTACCTTTTTATTATCGATGTTTCCTGATAGTGCTACGCCTTCAGCCTGTAAATCGAATATAGGTCCGATATGCTCCTCATTGCATTCTTTGGTTAAGATTAAATAATGGGCATTGTAGTACTTGACCACATTCCAAATACTTCGGAGTGGTGAAGCAATAGCCTGTAAAACCTCGGAGCTGATTTGCCCCAGCATCTCTTCGATGATTACTACTAAATCAACACCGATCTCGCAATATGTGCGGCATAGTTTAAGACTTATGCTCCCTGTTGCCTCGACAATCTCCAGAGCTTCGTCGTTACTTTGGCCGAGATCGTTTAATATGTCATTTCCTTTTAAGTGTTTGGCTAAAGTTAAAGGACCGGTGACCAGACCAGCAATAGCAACCTCTTTTCCTCTTATAATATTCAGCCTTTTCGTTGCTTCAATTACTGTAGGAAGTCTTCCTTGTTTTAATAAATCTGGGGTAACTATATCTTCAACGGATGCTCCTTCACTCAAAGGGTGGCTGATTACTTCTGGTAGTGCTTCGTCAGTTGGCCAGTCTATTTTACAGCCACATGCCTCCGCTTCCAGACTGGTATCAAAAACATTGATGATAGCATCGTAACCGAATAGTCTCTGGGCGTTAATGAGTGCTCTTGATAGTATGCCGGCATCTGAAAGCATCGTTCGAACTGGTATCTGCTCTAATTTGGCTGCAAAGCTAGAAATCCATGGGATAAATAATATCTTAGTT
>CAYOHA010000068.1:0-11109 GCA_964403625.1 uncultured Dehalococcoidales bacterium
TCAAATTTCATACTGGATATAAACCCCGCGATAGCGATTATAAAGACGTCGTAGCCTTGTGTGAGAAATATGGTATTGATTATCCCGAAGAATACACTAATCTCAAGAAATCGGCTTAGTATTATCTGTAAAGCCCTATTGAAGCTGGATAATCATGGCTTCAATCTTACCCGAGTCAATAGTCAGAAGTCCCACGGTGCCGAGTTGAAGGCTATAATGAGGGAAAGTCGGACTCCCGGGATTAACGAGAAGAATGTTCTGAGATTTTTCTACTATAGCGCTATGGGTGTGACCAAAGATAATAACATCTGGAGGTTGGTTAAGCAAGAGGACATTCTGTGAAATGGTAGGTAAGGGATCAGGCTTCTGGTGTATGAGCCAGATACTGATACCATCAAAATTGAGGGTATGTTTATATTTTACACGTCTATCTTTAACTGTGGGATAAGGATCGTCGTCACCCTCTGCAGCCAATACCGGTGCTATTTGTTCCAGCTCATCCAGTACCGAAACAGAATAAATGTCTCCTCCATGTAGTACCAGCTCAACATCACGGAAAGCCTCCTTTAGCTGAATGGGGAGTTCCTTAGCATGGTCGGGTATATGCGTGTCTGAAAGTAGCCCGATAAGCATTGTGTTATCAACAGCCTATCTGAATTCAGATATTTTGTCAAATAAAATAGAGTAAAAGGCGAAGTTTGTGGTATATTTTGTTTATATATCTTATTGTGAAGGCTGATGATAAAAAGAACCCTATATATTGTCTTTACTGCCGTTCTGCTGTGTAGCTTATTGCTATTAACCCTGCCGGCTGGCTGCAAGTTAATTCGAGAAGAAGCACATCCTGTTAGCGAAGGAATAGCCCTTAATCTTTTTGGTACTGACCCATATTCGCTTGACCCGGCCATTTCTGGTGATGCAACCTCTCACCAGTATGTCATGCAGATATTTAGCGGCCTTGTCTGTCTTGATGATAATCTGGAGCCAGCACCTGATATAGCCAGCAGCTGGAAAATCAGTAATGAAGGTAAAACATACACATTCTATTTACGTCGGGATGTTAAATTTCACGATGGCAAAGGAGTCAAGGCTCAGGACTTTAAGTATTCATGGCAACGGGCTTGTGACCCAGCTACCGGTTCGCAGACAGCAGCTGCCTACCTCGGTGATATTGTCGGGGCGAAGAAAATGTTAGACGGTGAGAGTAAAGAAATCAGCGGAATCAAGGTGCTCGATGATTACACTCTTGAAGTAACGATAGACACTCCCAGATCGTATTTCCTGTACAAAATGGCTTATCCCACGGCTTATGTGGTTGATAAAGCTAATGTTGAATCGGGCAATAGCTGGTGGCGAAATCCGAATGGCACCGGCCCATTTAAGCTGAGCAGTTGGACTGAGAATTCCCTGCTCGTGCTGGAAAAGAATACGTACTTTTACGGAGAGTTAGCTAAAGTTGACTCGGCTGTCTTTCACCTTTGGGGTGGTGTACCAATGGATATGTACGAAAAAGGAGAAATCGATGTCACGGGTGTTTCCGTTTATTACATAGATAAGGTAACTGATAAGACTGGTCCCTTCTATCAAGAGCTGGCTATTGTCCCCGAGTTAAGTTTTTACTATATTGGCTTTAATACTACCAAGCCACCATTTGATGATATAAATATCCGGCGCGCCTTTTCTCAAGCCATAGATAAGGATAAAATTGTCTCCCTGATTTTCAGGGATATGGTGCAGAAGGCAGATGGTATCTTACCGCCTGGCATGCCTGGCTTTAATGAAGAACTGTCAGAGCTGACTTATGATATAGAGAAAGCAAGAGAATTAATACAAGAGTCCAGGTATGGTAGTGTAGCCAATCTGCCGCCTATCACCATTACTACCGCAGGCTGGGGAGGGCTGATATCTCAAGAGCTTGAAGCTATTATTCATCAGTGGCGAGAGAATCTGGGGGTGGAGGTCAGTGTCAGGCAGCTAGAGCCAGAAAGGTATATCTATCACCTCGCCGAGGAAAAGGATGAGATGTATGATATGGGCTGGATTGCTGACTACCCTCACCCACAGGATTTTCTGGAGATTCTTTTTCATAGTGAAGCTGAACACAACTATGGAGGGTATTCTAACCCTGAGGTAGATGCCCTGCTTAAGATAGCTGGGGCTGAACCAGATGAAGAAAAAAGTCTGGCGTTATATCAACAGGCTGAACAAAAACTTGTAGGTGATGTTGCTTGTATACCTCTCTGGTTCGGGCGGAACTATATTCTGGTCAAGCCTTATGTTAGTGGGTATGACCTGAACGTGATGGGTATTGCAATGTTGAACAAGGTTACGATCAAACGTTACTAAAAGATTATTTATAACGACTTGTTCTTTATTCCAGGTAATCTTTCAGTTTGCGGCTGCGGGTGGGGTGGCGTAGCTTACGGAGTGCCTTGGCTTCTATCTGACGGATACGCTCTCTGGTCACATTGAACTCCTGTCCCACTTCTTCTAGAGTACGACTTCGCCCATCCTCAAGCCCGAACCTTAACCGGAGTACTCTCTGCTCCCGTGGGGTCAGGGCGTTTAATACTTCTTCAATCTGCTCCTTTAACAGCTGTTTAGAAGCGGCATCGACCGGAGGTAGAGCGTCACGGTCCTCGATAAAATCACCCAGGTGGCTATCTTCCTCTTCGCCGATTGGGGCTTCCAGCGAAACCGGGAGCTGAGCTACCTTGACTATCTCCCTGACTTTCGATGTGGGCAGGTCCATTCTGGCACCAATTTCCTTAGCATTCGGCTCTCTGCCATATTCCTGTGCCAGACGGCGGCTTACTCTTAACAGTTTATTGATGGTCTCAATCATATGGACCGGGACACGAATCGTCCGAGCCTGGTCGGCTATAGCCCGGGTGATAGCCTGCCTAATCCACCAGGTAGCATAAGTACTGAATTTGTAACCCCGATGATGGTCGAACTTCTCAACAGCCCTGATTAACCCAATATTTCCTTCCTGGACAAGGTCAAGTAGTGACATACCCCGTCCAATATGTTTCTTGGCAACACTGACAACCAGACGCAGGTTAGCTTCAATGAGATGCCTCTCTGCTTTTTGGGCGTCACGTTCAATGCTATCCAGTTGCCCTTTGGTTTGTTTTTCATAAGTTTTAATGTAATTAATAAAATTATCGTCCTTGGCCAGATTTTCAATTTCGTCCAGTGAGACATTGTCTCCTATTGTATTAAGGACTTCCTCTGGCAGCAGACTACAATTCAGTGAGAGATTTATAATATGCTGTTCTGTTTCGGGCATAAACTTGCCTGTCTTATTAGCAATAGTCTGTACCAGTTGCTGGTCTATCACACCTTCGATACTATCTTTAAATTTAGGATCAGAGATGCTCTCCTTAAAGCTGTCGGTAGGTGTTAAGTCAAGTTTTTCTCGGAGGAAACGGATGATATTAGCACCCTGCCCGATTTCTTTAAGCATAGTAAGTATTATTTCTATCGCCGAGGAGGTTCTACCATACTTCCCAAGATGTTCTTGTTTAATTTCTTTAATGCGTTTAGCTGCTTCTATCTTTTGAGCTAATATTTTTTCCTCCTTAGCTGTAAGAAGTGGTACCTTGCCAATTTCATGAAGGTACAAACGGACCGGATCATCAGCTACTTCCTGTTCTTCTAGCGGTTCTAGTGAAGTGTCAAATTCCAGGTCTTTCGGAGATTCAATCTTATCGCTGAACTCTTCAGTTGAGAGTGACTCATCCTCAACTTCCTCTTCAGGCGAGAACTGGTCTGAGTTCTCATCATAGTGTTCTAAGGTCATTTCTCATCTCCTTTACTCCCATTTCAGCCATAAAAATCAAGAATCTTTCTGTAAATCCTTCAGGGTGAACCCTCCCTACCTTTTCCTGCTTTCTGATTGAAGACTTCTCGTAGACCGGCACTGGCTTCGATACCCTGTTCTTCAAGCCTGGCCAGTTCAGCAGCAGTACCTCCTACCTCTGCCTCAAGGGTTAATGCTACCGCTCTCTTCCTTTCCAAACCTCTGAGATATTCCTCACGTAAGCGAAGTGCATATTTATTATACCTCTCCTCAAGCTGGGTGGCTAGTATATCCCTGCTGACCAAATTATCTAGGTACTCCCAAAGTGCGGTATCAAGGTTTTCCTTGAGTGCCGATAGGTCTTCAGACTGCAGCCAGGCGATGAAGATTTCACGATTTTCGCTATTTTCAAAATGATCAGGTTTAATGCCCGCATCTATGTTTCTCAGTTCAGGGTGTTTTAAAAGCAAAGCTAGGCACTGTTCCTCGATTGGACGAGAGAGTAGTGGTTGCGTAGCACTTGTTAGTAATTCTGTTCTTTGTTGTTGGACCCTTGGTATAGCTTTCATTCTCCCTAGGATTACCTCAACGGTACGCTCGGCGACCCCTGCCAGGCGGGCTAGTTTCTGTACGTAATGAGCCTGGCGTATTGGATCCTCTATCGCTACTAGAACTGGCATCAACCTGTTAACCAGAGTTTTTTTGGCACTGGCTGTATTCAGGTCAAGGATAGAAGTGACCATATTGAAGGTATAGTCAACTATAGGTAAAGCTTTATCCAGCAGGTTCTGCCAGTTTTTAGTATCCTCTTTAATTACATCATCAGGGTCTTTTCCCTCAGGCAGGATAACGACTTTCAACTCAGCATCGAGGCTATTCTCGTAGTCCACACAACGGCGCATTGCTTCTTCACCGGCAGCATCTGCATCAAGGGCCAAAATTATATTTCTGGTCAGCCTTTTCAAAGTATTTAACTGCTTCTCATTGACTTCCGTCCTAAGTTCCACTCCAACTCTTCTCGACTCGCGCGCGGCGGGTTCATTGTAGGCACGCCAAGTGTCTTTGTCCTCTTCTCTGTACGTTACAGAAGTACCCATAGAGGCAACTACATTGGGAAAACCATTCTGATGGGCGGTAATAACATCCATATAACCCTCGACAATCACAGCTAGATCCTGCTGTCTGATAGCCGATGAAGCGAGATTGATACCGTAGAGGGTACTGCTCTTGTCGAAGACCGGCGTCTGCGGGGAGTTGACATACTTTGGTAGCGAGTCGTCAAGTACCCTGGCTCCGAAACCTGTGACACGACCTCTGGCATTATTTATAGGGAACATCAGCTTGTTTCGGAATCGGTCATGAGTCTTTCCGTCCTCTGTTGCTACTATCAGACCGGCTTCAAGTGTTTCGCCTTCGGTATAACCTTTATCCTGCAGGTATTGCTTCATTGCCTCCCAGCTATTTAAGCTGTAGCCGAGCTGGAAATCGGTGATTGTTTTCCGGGAAAGCCCCCGTTTAGTCAGGTAGTCTCTTGCTTTTTCTGCTGCCACGGAGTTAAGGAGAAGGTTGTGAAAATACTGGGCAGCTGCTTCGTTAACCTGGTACAGTTTTTCTCTTTCATCTCGTTTCGTATCCGGCTCAAACCTCGATGGGATGGTAACGCCTGCCCTTTGGGCAAGAAGACGCAGTGCCTCCCCAAAGTCAATATTCTCCTTTTTCATAATGAAAGAAAAGACGTCTCCGCCGGTGCTGCAGGCACCGAAACAGTGCCAGCTTTGCTGTTCAGGATAGACATAGAATGAAGGGTTCTTTTCACTATGAAACGGACAAAGTGCCGCAAGGTTACGCCCCGATTTCTTCAAAGAAACGTACTGGCCGATAACCTCAACAATATCTATTTTTTGCTTGACTTCGTCAATAACACCCATTTACTCTAATTATACTACCTTTATACTTCTTCTCTCTCTTTGTCTAAGATTTTCCGATATGTCATTCTGGATGAGCGTCCTGCTCGCCGTACAAGACTTCGGCAGGCGAGAGCGACGAAGAATCTCAGGGAGGGGCATCTTAGAATCCCCATCAGAACCTGAGAATCTCCCACCTGCCATAGTTCTCGAGGGACGATCTACTTACACTAAAACTTCAATGAAGGCACGTGGGCAGGTCGCTTTGCTTAGGATGACATTATACAATTTTTAGAAAGCTTCAGTGACGAGTTTGTTAGATTAATTTTACCTCTTTTTAACATCCAATTAGATAAAAAGGTTTCCCCTTATATCTAGTTGTCCGTGTTTTTCCCTATTTTATAAGCCCTTCCGCCAGCCTTGTTGCATACTCATCAGTCATCCCGGCGATGTAGTCGACCACTCTCTGCTCCACATCATTGCTGTAAAGACTATACTCTGGAGGAAGGTCATTTTCATGTTGATTAAAATATTGATATAGTCGGCGGACTATTACCCTTGCCTTAGCTGCTTCTTTCTGGGCAGACTGCACATTATATACTTTTTCAAAAAGAAAATCACGCAGTATATTGGTTGCCTCAAGAATACCGGGGCTCATTGTTATAATTGAATACGTAATCCCTATATTATAGGGATTAGCTCTCACTGACCATGATTGTTCGATAATATCGCAGACCAAAGTGTTGATACGTTCCCGGCGGGAATGACCTAATATACTTGTGGATGGGACTGGCAAATTATCCTCAGTGATAACGCCGGCCCTGATAGCGTCGTCAATATCGTGGTTTATGTAGGCGACGATATCGGCAATCCTGCATACTTCTCCCTCTAGGGTATTTACTATCCCCCAGTCATCCAGGATTTTTGCCCTTGACTTGGAGTGATTCACAATTCCGTCTCTCACCTCCCAGCTGAGATTTAGTCCCTGTCCATCATTCTCCAGAAGGTCAACGACTCGCAGACTTTGTTCGTTATGTTTAAATCCATTATGGTATAACTCATTTAAAACCTCTTCGCCCACATGTCCGAAGGGGGTATGCCCAAGATCATGACCTAGGGCAATTGCTTCAGTCAGATCCTCATTCAGGTTCAAGGCTCGAGCTATTGTACGAGCTATCTGCGAGACCTCCAGCGTATGGGTGAGTCTCGTTACATAGTGGTCACCTTGAGGAGCAATAAACACCTGCGTCTTATGTTTGAGACGGCGGAAAGCTTTAGAATGGATAATGCGGTCACGGTCTCGTTGAAAAGCGGTCCGTACCGGACACGGCTCCTCATATTTCAATCTACCCCGTGACTGCTTGCTTTTTATGGCAAGGGGTGAAAGGTTTTCCTCTTTCTCCTCAATCATCTGACGTATATTTAGTTGTTTGATCACTTGACGTCCCATCCGCTAAAAAGTATGGCCTATTTATTTTTTCGATAAGCGATACCGTCAATCATCAACAAACAATCGTCATCAAAAAATTCAGTTGTAGTACCCATCCTTACCGGAAACTTGTCTTTTTCGAAGTAGTTGCGAAATAGCTGTTCGTATATTCTTACGTCTTCGATATGCTTGAGCCGGACATCGACTTTTACCAGATCCGTCAGCTTCAAATCGAATTCCGCCAAAGTCTTTCTAAGATTTGATATAGTATCATCGAACTGTGTCGTAAAATCGTTGCCGAAACCTCGGTGGTGTCCAAGGAATATAAAGTCTCCCGCTGCTACTGCCGACGAAAAGCTAAAAGGGGTAGTAATCCTTTTTAGTTCTGTCATCTCTACCTCCCTTCGGTAAGCGATTCCTTCAATCATGAAAAGACAATCATCGTCAATAAACTTGGTAAAGCCCCCTGTCCTTGCCGGGAATTTATTTTCCTCAAAATAGTTGTGGAAGTGGTTTTCCATCTCTGGTACGTTTTTGGCATTCTTTAGCCAAACGTAGACTATCACTAGGTCCGCAAGGGTCAAATCGAGTTCCGTTAGAGTGTTTTCAAGACGTGAGAATGTGTTATCGAGTTGCGCGATGAAACCATCACCCCAACCACGGTGAAATCCGAGAAAGATGAAATCTCCAGCTTCAACGGCTAATGAATAGCTGAATGGAGTGGGAACCCGTTTCAATCCCGTCATCTCTACCTTCTTCCTGTCTACAGAAGTGGTAGTAATAATTGCCAGGGCTATTTAATGCCCAGTTTTGCTTCTACCCTGGCGATGATGTCCCGGGTAATGTCAATCATGTCCGGGCTTACCGAGACCGAGGTAATACCCCATTCTACCAGCTTGGCAGTAAGTTCAGGATAATCTGATGGTGCCTGTCCGCAAATGGAGGAGGTAACACCCATACTCCTGGCTACTTTAATGGCTCTTTCCAGAGATAGCATTACTGCTTCATTCCGCTCGTCAAATGTCTTGGCCAATTTGGTGCTTTCCCGGTCAATACCCAGCGTAAGCTGGGTTAAATCATTTGAACCAATAGATATGCCGTCAATACCAATAGCCAGGAATTTGTCCAGAAGGATTATATTGGATGGTACTTCAACCATCATCCATATTTTAAACTCTTCCGAGCGTTTCAGCCCTTCAGCCTCCATAATTTCCAGTGTTTTAGCCAGTTCATCAATGGTGCGAACAAAAGGAATCATCACCCATAAATTCGTATACTTCTCCCTTACTTTCTTTATGGCGGCTAATTCTAGTTTGAAGGTCTCGATATCGGTAATGTATCTAGAAGCTCCCCTGTAACCGAGCATAGGGTTCTCTTCGACCTCTTCGTACTTCTCTCCACCCTTTAAGCCTCTATACTCGTTGGTCTTGAAATCGTTTGTCCGGTAAACTACCTGGCGGGGATAGAATGCCTTGGCGAAAGCCGTTAGCCCTTCGGCAAGCTTGTCAACGAATTCATTGCCTCGATTCTGACTTATCATATAGCTGGGGTGCTCTCCAATTTGCGCCACCATAGTTTCAGCTCGTAGTAGCCCAACACCATCCACATCACGGGGTGCTACAATGTCAGCCAGCTCCGGTATAGCCAGGTTCACCAGGAGTTTGGTCCTGGTCTTTATCTTTTCCCTAGCCCGCGTTTCAGCTTCGACGGCAATTTCTATTTTGCCGTCATAAACCTTACCACTGGTACCATCTACCGTAATCATCTGCCCGTCTTTTAGAGTAGTCGTAGCCTGCTCAGTGGCAATAACGCAGGGTATGCCCAGTTCCCGACTGACGATAGGGGCGTGGGCAGTCCTGCCCCCGCGGTCGGTAACGATAGCCACCGCCCGTTTCATCGCTGGTACAAAGTCGGGTGTAGTCATTTCGGCAACAAGAATATCACCCTCCAGCACCTTGTGTATTTGTGATGGGTCTCGTACTATTTTGACCGGCCCAGAAGCTATACCCGGACTGGCTGGTGACCCAGATAGGAGCACAGGTGCGGTAATTTCGTGAGTAACTTCGGCTACTTCCCGTATAGTAGTTACTGGCCGGGTCTGTACAATATAGATTTCTCCCTTCTCTTTTGCCCACTCAATATCCTGAGGGAACTGATAATGCTCCTCGAGCCGTTTACCTATTTTCGCTAGGAAAAGAATATCGGAGTCAGTTATTTTTTGTTGTCCCTGCTCCTCGAGAGTAAGGCTAACTTTGATGTTGTCTTCCTTTCCGGCGATGCCTTTCTTCTTTATCAGCTTCCATTCCTGCCGCTTGATTTCCTTTTCCAGGATTTTCATCCCATCTTTACTTACTGTGTAATAGTCGGGAGTCACATCTCCGGAAACAATCATCTCACCAAGCCCCAGGACAGCCTCAATAGCTATTTTACTCCTATCACTGGTCACCGGTTCCAAGGTAAACATAACCCCGGAAGCTTCGGACTGCACCATTCTTTGTACCGGAACGGCAATACCAACCTTGAAGTGATCAAATTTATTTTCTTGCCGGTAGAAGATAGCCCGAGCGTTGAAGAGTGATGCCCAGCATCTCTGGACAGCTGTTACCACTGCTTTCTCGCCCTGCACATTAAGAAAGGTAGCTTGTTGACCGGCAAAAGAAGCCTCAGGAAGATCCTCTGCCGTAGCTGAAGAACGTACGGCGACCAATCCTTTGCCCATCTTAATGTAAGCTCGTTCGATTTCTCTGCCTGTTTCGCGGGGCATTTCAGCTTCTGTTATCAGCTTCTGAATATTAATAGCAGTCTCCTGAAGCTTCTGGCTATCATGAACATCCAGAGGTTCAATCAGTGCTTTGATTTTATCGGTAAGCACTTCTTTAATTAAAAAGTCAAAATAAGCTTTAGCAGTAACAATAAATCCGGGAGGAACCGGGATACCAGCATTGGTCATTTCTCCCAGATTGGCTCCTTTACCACCGACAAGAGGTATGTCCTTTTTGGTGACCTCAGTAAACCAGACAACAACTTTTGTGCCTTCAGGCATAATTGCGTCTCCTTGTTAGCTGATTTTAGGAATTACGTGCTTATTATATCATAACCAGAATTGTTTAACTAAAAAGATGAGCAGGACTATTATTATGAAATTTTTAATAACTACATACCTAGTGGAAAATCATATTCAGGATTAGCCTTTGACTTACTGTTCTACCTTCCAGATGATACAAGCGGTATCTAAAAGATAACATTAACGAAGCCTAAAATGGTGTTGACAAAGGCATTTCTCCTATGCTAGACTTATACTTGTATATGATGAAGGCAGAGATATAATAAGCTAAACTGGTGGTTAATAGCCAGACAGTAAGGTCTGGGGGTAAAAACCGCCAGACCTTTTCTTTTGCCTTCCGCACATTAAAAATTGAATAATTGTCCTAATATCAAATCTGAAGCAGGTCAAGCGGTTAAGGCATACGGTGGATGCCTTGGTATCAAGGGCCGAAGAAGGGCGTAGTACGGCTACGATAAGCCTCGGTGAGCTGCCAAGCGAGCCTAGCCGGGGATTCCCGAATGGGGCAACCCGTCCCGATAAAATCGGGGCACCCCCAGCCGAACACATAGGCTGGGAGGAGGTAAGTGGGGGAAGTGAAACATCTCAGTACCCCGAGGAAAAGAAATTATTCCCTTAGTAGTGGCGAACGAAAGGGGAAGAGCCCAAACCTTATAAGCTAAGTGGTTCTAAGGCCTAAGCGTATGGGGTGTTGTAAGGCAGGTGAGACCGAACTTAGAATAGGTCGAGGAGTTACAAACCGAACTCTAGCCGAAGATCCCTGGAAAGGGCAACCATAGAGGGTGACAGACCCGTAGGCAAAAGGGAGAGGCTCCTTATCTGTCCTTAAGTACCACGGGACACGAGGAATCCTGTGGGAATCTGCCCTGACCACAGGGCAAGGCTAAATACCCTTGATGACCGATAG
>CAYOHA010000069.1:0-11038 GCA_964403625.1 uncultured Dehalococcoidales bacterium
CATACGATCCTGAAGTCCCCTAACTTCCCCAGGACTATTTTAGTAAGTTATCCACTGCACAAGGGTGCTGATGGCTGGATGTCGCAAAAGCAGTTCGAGACCTTCTACTGGCCATCTTTGAAGAAGGTTATGGATGCTTTTATCAAAGAGGGTCTTATACAGAGTCTGTTTGCCGAAGGGACTTTCAATACTCGCCTTGAGAAGGTAAATGATTTCCCCAAAGGCACAGTCAGCTGGTATTTCGACCAGACGGATATGGCGAGAGCGAAAAGGATTCTAGGCAACCGGTGTTGTATTCAAGGCAATGTACCCTCTTCAATGATAGTCACCGGCTCGCCCGTAGAGGTCAAGGAATATTGCCGCAAGCTTATTGAAGTCTGCGGTAAAGGCGGTGGGTATATCCTATCAGCAGGTACCATTGCCGAGAACCCAAAACTTGAGAATCTTAGGGCTATGATGCAAGCCGTAAAAGAATACGGAGTCTATAAAAAATAACCGTTCATGCTTGAAAAAATATCTGTTTGAAACAGCTCAAGGGCTTAGGTTGACTAACACGGAAAGGTTTTAATAGCCTGCATGTAATTAGTTCGATCAACCCTTAGAAGGGGATGAACGGTTATGCCGTTTCATAAAATCTGTAATTATCCTGCTGGTCTCATCCCTCGCCTCGGTATAAAAGCCATGTCCCATTTTCGGCAGGATGACAAGCTCAACTCCAGGTATTCTGGATGCCAGAATTACCGAATTTCCGACCGGAATGAGGCGGTCAGCGTCTCCGGCAATAACCAGAGTAGGTGCTTTTATCTCTGGCAATCGGTCATAGGTATCGTGACTGTTTGCCGCCTGCAACTGCCTTATATAGCCTGGAGGGTCGATAGGATTTTCTATGCTTAATGCAATATGTTCTTCAACAATCTCAGGATTATTATCGATAAATTCTTGACTCCAAAGGGCAGGAAGCATATCTCTGGCTCTCTCTTCAGGGGTCATCGTCCACAGTCGCTCAGGGTCAAGAACATTCCTCGACCCAGGGTCATCCATTATGCTGTTTGGACCTCCGCATCGCGTACAGCCAAGAATGAGACTGGTTACCCTCCGGGGATGACGGAGAGCAAAGTGCTGAGCAACCATTCCGCCAAGGGAGATCCCAAAAATGTGGGCGGAGTCAATGTCAATCACATCAAGCAAGCCAGCAATATCGTCCGCCATCATTTCCATTGTGTAGGGTATATCAGGCTTATCACTCCTCCCGGCTCCTCTATTGTCAAAAGCTATTACCTGAAACTCCTGAGATAATACCGGCAGTATGTGGAACCACCTGGTTGTGTTACCACCAAGTCCCATAATCAGCACCAGTGGCATACCTTCTCCGTGAATCTCATAATAGATATTGATATCGCCGACCTTGACTCTTGGCACAATGTTCCTCCTCTTCCTATAACTCGGGATTGATTTGTTTTGATAATGTTGAAATATTGGTATTTATCTCACTGAGAAATTGAGTTTATTATTACCGTAATGATTTGTCAATGTTAATGAGATGCCATCTAATGACAAGGTTGAATTTCAGGCAGGACAATGGTAATATGTTTGCGCCGTTAAGGAGCAGACTTAGACAGGGATGATAAACTGGCAGATAACAGCAAAGACAATCTACTGTGATGCCGTTGATGATGAAGTCACTATTATGGTACTGAAAGACTGGTCAGTACGATGCACCGGCTATTACAAGTATGGTGGGTCTGATAAAAATTCTGACAGTCTGAAAAAGAAAGCCAAAAAGATAAAACATCAGCTAAAGTGTGAAGGTCAGGAATGCTCTCGGGTGACACAGTATAAAGAAAGATTGTTTGAAGAAGAGACCAACAAGGTTAAGAAGGGACAGGCGAAAACTGAATAGCCTGTTAAGTTTGCTGTAGGGTTAAAGATGAACGACATTAACTCCCAAAAGCTACGGATTGATAATATCTCCCTATCCTTTGGAGGTGTGAAAGCCCTTAATGACGTTAGCTTCAGTATAAATGAACATGAGATTCTGGCGATTATCGGACCGAATGGTGCAGGTAAGACCTGCCTGCTAAACTGTTTAAACGGCTTCTACAAACCACAAAAGGGAGAAATCTACTTCGACGGACAGAGGATAACCCGCATCCGTCCCGATAAGGCGGCTAAGCTTGGTCTAGCCAGAACTTTCCAGAATATCGAACTATATACCGGACTGAGTACCCTGGACAATATCATGGCTGCCCGACACATCTTTATGAAGCAGAATGCGTTTACCGGCGCGCTGTATTACGGGTGGGCTCATCGTGAGGAAATTAAACACCGTAAAACTGTAGAGGATATCATAGATTTCTTAGAAATAGAGTCTATCAGACGGAGGGTGGTTGGTACCCTGCCATACGGATTACGTAAAAGGGTCGAACTAGGCAGAGCTTTAGCCTTAGAGCCGAAAGTTTTACTTCTTGATGAACCAATGGCAGGAATGAATTTAGAAGAGAAGGAAGACATCGCCCGGTTTATCATAGATATATTCGAAGGACAGGGAGACACATATCCAGAAACGCCGGTACTGCGGGATGGTGTTAATTGTATTGTCCTCGTCGAGCACGATATGGGAGTAGTGATGGACCTTGCCGATAGGATTATTGTCCTTGATTTCGGAAGAAAAATCGATGAGGGCACGCCTGAAGAGATTAAAAACAACCCGGTTGTGATAGCTGCGTATCTAGGTGAGGAAAAGCGATAAGTGCCAAACAACAAACGCAGTGAAAAACTACCCCATCTCTACAGGGATCTGGCTAACTGGTTCCACCTGCTTACCGCGCCGGAAGACTACGCTAATGAGGCTGCTTTTTACCATCGTGTAATCGTCGAAAACAGCCATATTCCGGTGAAAACAATGCTGGAGATGGGGAGCGGTGGTGGTAACAACGCTTCACACCTCAAGACTCACTTCATTTTGACATTAACCGACATTTCCGAAAATATGCTAAATATCAGCCGAAGGCTGAACCCTGAGTGTGAACACATTCGGGGCGATATGAGGAACTTAAGGTTGGGCAGACAGTTTGATGCGGTGTTTGTTCATGATGCCATCAGCTATATAACTACCGGTGAAGACCTGGCGGCAGCAATCAAGACTGCTTTTATGCACTGTCAGCCCGGTGGAGTGGCACTATTCTGCCCTGACTATATACGTGAGAAATTTATGCCTAAAACTAGAAACGGTGGTCATGATAAAGGTAATCGTGGCCTACGCTATCTGGAATGGACTTTTGACCCAGATACGTCGGACACTAACTATATCGTGGAGTTTGCTTACTTGCTGAAAGAAGGTGATAGAGTCCGGTGTGAGAGTGAACGTCATATTCTAGGATTGTTCTCAGAGAAGGACTGGCTGCGGCTTATGGAGCATGCCGGGTTTATGGCTGTGAAAGCAGTACAATATACGAAAGATATAGATAAACCAGACGGTACGCCTGTTTTTGTGGGTATTAAACCAGAGTAGTGCCTATTCCCACTTACGTTGGTCAACAATACCCTGTTGCTTATCGGTAATCGTGCCGGACGGTACAAATTCAATCTGGTCTATCTTTACCCGGCATATATTCTGGAATCTCGTATTCAAATCATTTGTCAATCTGTTTTTATCCACGTCTTCACTTTTTAGCTCAAGCTGTAGTGTCAGATCATCCCGCTGCTCTTTACGACTGACCACCAGCTGGAACCGAGTCACTGGCTCAAAGCCTAAAATCACCTGTTCCGCCTGCCGGGCGACAACGAACATCCCTCTAACCTTGATAGCATCCGAAGTCCTACCAACAATTCCTGTCAACCTGCTGGCTGTTCGACCGCAAGGGCAGGGTTCGGTAATATATGATGACATGTCGCCAGTGCCAAAACGGATTAGACCCCAGGCTTTATTATGAACCGGAGTTACTACTATTTCCCCTACCTCCCCAGGTCCAAGCTGCTTCCCGGTCTCAGGATTAACTATTTCCAAGATGTACTCATCCATAAAGTGCATTCCTGATTTCAGATAGCATTCATAAGCAATTGCGCCACCCGGCTCTGTAACAGCATAAGCCTGTGAGGTAGCAATAAGATAGTTATCTTCCAGGGTTCTCCGCACCAGGGGAGATAGTGGTTCGCCAGTAAACCAAGCACGCTTAATTGCGAAATCGCGACGGAAGTCGTAGCCCATCTCCTCGGCACGCTTGATGACAGTCATTAAGAAAGAAGGTGTGCCAACAAACCCGGTGACTTTCAAGTCTTTTATTATCTGTATCTGGAGGTCGGTATTACCGGTACCAGCTACTATCACCGTCGCTCCGCAGTCACGGATACCTTCGTGGAATAGGATGCCTGCCGGGGACATATGGTAGGTAAAAGTATTGATAACTATGTCGCCTTTCCTGAACCCGGCCGCCCAGAAAGATTTTGAAAACCACTTGATTGTCTTGGAATGAAGTGGCTCGTAAATAGGACCGGGCGATATAAAAATCCGGTCGACATTCTCCTGGGGAATGGCAAGAAAGCCTCCATATGGTGGATTTAACCGTTGCAACCCTATCAAATCCGTTTTTCTGGTGATGGGCAGTTTCTCCAGGTCTTTGACGGTTTTTATCTGGACAGGTTTAACCCCCGCCTTATCAAATATTTGCTTTGCTGCCGGAGCGTTTCGATAAGCATAAACGACTGCTTTGCGCAGTCTCCTATTCAGGTAGTCCTCTCTTACTTCAGGCGGCATCACCTCAAGCTTATCAAAATATTCATCCTGTTTACCCGGTGAAGTTACAACCATCTTTTCCGCCTTTTATAGTGTTTGATATCTCTATAGCTTTTTTTCGTTCCCAGTGCTGACAGCCCTATGTAAAATTCTTTTACATCCTCATTATTTTTAAGAAAATCAGCCGTGCCATCAAGAACAATCCGTCCGTTCTCCATAACATAGCCATAGCTGGCAATACTAAGGGCAATCCTGACATTCTGTTCCACAAGGAGAACCGACGTTTTTTGTTCCGTATTAAATCGCTGGATAATATTATATATTTCTTCAACCAGAAGTGGTGCCAAACCTAGTGATGGCTCATCGAGCATCATAAGTCTCGGAGCAGCCATCATAGCCCGGCCGATAACCAGCATTTGTTGCTCCCCTCCAGAAAGGTAACCGGCAGTATTATGCCGTAATTCTTTCAGTCGAGGAAAATACCCGTAGACCATCTCCAGGTCCTGCTTGACGGATTGGCGGTCGCGGCGATGGTATGCCCCGACCAGAAGGTTCTCTTCGGTATTGAGGTGCTTGAAAACCCGTCGTCCTTCCAGAGCCTGAATAATACCCAACTTACCGATATCCTCGGCACTTTTCTTATCTATTCGCTCGTTATCCCACTCTATGCTGCCATCAGTAACTTCTCCCTCTTCGACATGGAGTAAACCTGATATCGCCTTAAGTGTGGTACTCTTGCCGGCACCATTCGCCCCCAGCAGAGCAACAATTGAACCGTCCTCTACATTCAGAGAAACACCATGTAGAACCCTTATTACATTGAGATAAGCAACCTCAATGTTATTCAGCTTTAGCATACCAATCTCTATTCAGTCAGGGCTTCTGAATAGAGCAGAAGCCCTGACCCAAAGCCTTATTTGACAGGCTACTTAAAATTTATATGGGATAAGTGGCGCTTCTACCCAGCCAGTAACCGGCACAAGCTCACCATTCTGGACCTGAAAGACCCTGACTGATTTTGATAGCCGGTTGTCTCCCGGTGTGTATGTCACAGGTCCGTGTAGACCGCCGACGTTAAAATTCTTCAACTTTTTTATACCATACTCTTCTATTATCTGTGGCGTCAGCTTATCAATGTTGTCAACACCGACATGCTCAACAGCCAACCGCAATATCTCAGCTACAATCAAACTTTCCGCCCAGGTGGTGATATAGTCCATATTTCCTTTGTCTTCGGGATGGTATTTCTCACAGTATTCTATCATCTTGTCCATAGCTGGGACATCGTCTCCCCAGTTCACCGTCGGGTAAACCCCATAGACACCCTCGGCATCTTCACCAGCCAGCTCAACAAGAACACTGGTGAAACTAGCATGAGCGCAGGCAATAGTAATGCCGGGATACATACCCAGTTCGACGGCATTCTTGACGATAGTTGCGGTTTCACCTGGCGTGCTGGAGATGAACAGGACATCCGGATCAAGTGCCTTGATTCTCGTCAGGCTTTCTATTTCAGAGATAGTTGCGGCGGCGTGCTCTTCCGGCGGCAAGAGGTCAATACCCATCTCCTCAGCCAGCAGTTTAGCTGCTGCCAGGGCACCGGCACCGGTCGAATTATTGAGTAGGTGCATCGCCATTTTGGGTCTTCCCTCACCCTCCCAGATGTTGTCCATATAGTATTTGGCAAAAGCCGCCCAGTCATCACCATAATCGGGCATTTGGGCATAGATATGTTTAGGCGGATTGGTCAGGGCAGGCGAACTGAAGACAACGATTCCAGGAAATTCGTTACGGTTAGCTATTTCTTGTTGCGCTGTCATCATTGCCGATGCATTATTGGTAAAGAGCAGGCAGCCACTATTTATCAGTTCATTAATAATAGTGGTTGCTTTGCCAGCATCGTAGGTATCGTCCCGCCATATTACCTCAATTGGAATATCGTGGATACCGTTAAGCTCCTCATTAATATACTTCATGCAGTCCAGCTTACCATCACCCATTGGTTTTCCCTTCCAGGCAACGGGACCGGTATAGCAAATACTCATACCTACTTTCAGCGTTTTTTCCTCACCACCACAACCCGCACTCAACAGAGGCATAAGAAGAATAATCAATGCCACAGATATACCCAGAGCCACCGATAATACTTTTTTAAGTTTCATCTATTATATCTCCTTTTAAAATATTCTTAGTAAAGTCGTCAAGTGCCATCACATCGTTTTATCCTCCTAGATATATCTAATATGAGAATGGCCATAGCCGGTAAGACGCCTTAAAGAGTTGCCACCGGTGTGCCAGACCCCGCGGTTCCAATATCAAAAAAAGTATAATCACCAGACCAAAGACCATAGGCCCGATGCCAGTGGTAAAACCAGCAGGCAAGGCAAAGGCATTCTCCAAGACAGGAGAAAGAAAGGTTATCCCCTGCTGCAGCATTTGGATAGTTATAACACCAAAAATTGGACCTATAGTGGTACCCAAGCCACCAATTATTATCATACCAACGTAAAGGATAGAGTCTGTCATACTGAAGTGTTCAGGGCTGATACTCCCGCGACTGTGGGCAAGCAGCGATCCGGCGATTCCAGCCAGAAAGCAACCAACAAAGAAAGCGAGGAGCTTATAACGAAAAAGATTGACTCCCATTACCTCGGCGGCAAGGTCGTTATCCCTGATGGCAACAAAGGCTCTGCCGGTCCTTGTTCTGGCAATATTTTTCGCAAGGAAGATTACCAGTGCGGTAATTATCAGGATAAGGAAGAACTGGCTACTCTGGGTACGAAATGTAATTCCTCCAATAGTAGCAATAGGTACAACAATGCCGTTAAAGCCACCAGTCACATTAGTCCAGTGATTGAGCACCCAGATGATGATGAACTGGGCAGCGATAGTACTGATAGCAAGATAAAAACCCTTGATACGCAGTGAAGGGATACCAAAGAGCATCCCTACCAGTCCGGTGACGAAACCGGCGGAAATCAGTCCTACAAGGAAGGGGAGTTCAAGTTTGTTAGTCAATATGGCTGATGTATAAGCACCTACAGCAATGAAACCAGCGTGACCAATGGACAACTGTCCACAGTAACCGGTCAGGATATTAAGTCCGGTCGCGGCAATAATGGTGATACCGATAAGGTTCGCTACAAACAGCCAGTAGTTACCCCAGTATAGGGGAGCCGTGAACAGAACAGCCAGCAGAGCTATCAGCATCGCCCAGTGAGTTTTGGTGCGGAAGATAGCCATATCCTGAGCATAGTTATAATTACGCGTGCCGGCTGGTAAGTCCACTAGATTAAATCCTCTCTATTCGTTCTTCACCAAAAAGTCCATAAGGCTTAACAAACATAACGATAATAATAATAATAAACGGAATAACATCTCTAACCCCCTGCCAGGTTAACGGAGTGAGGTAGCCACCACCGACGTTTTCAGCTAAACCTACGATAGGACCAGCGATGATTGCACCCAGGAAAGAATCAAGACCACCCAGTATCACCACCGAGAATGATTTGAGTCCAGCATGTACCAGCGAATAGGTAATACCACCAATGCTGGACATAAGAACGCCTCCTACCGCTGCAACCACACAGGCGAACATCCACGACCACGAGAAGATTCTGGTTACCGGAATACCACAAGCCTGCACAGCCATCTGGTCATCAGCCGTCGCCCTCATGGCGATACCCATTCTATTGTATTTAAAGAAAAGGGAAAGAAGACTGAACAACAATAATGAGATGCCAAACGCCCAGAGGTATTCCTGGGAGACAACTGCCGTGCCGATATGAATAGGTTCCCTGGGAAAGAGACGGGGTAAAGCCGCTACACTTCTTGGCCAGAAAAAATTCACGGCACCCTCGATGAAAAAGGCTAATCCTAATGTCACTGTTATTAGAGATAAGATTGGCTGGGCAATGAGTGGGCGCAGGACAAACCTTTCAATTATCCAGCCTAGAAAAAGAGCGAAGCATATAACCAGTATAAATCCAAGCCAGAGGGGGAGGCCAGCCTGATCCAGCATCCCGTAAGTGAACCACGAGGAAAGAAGTACCAGCTGTCCCAGTGCCAGGTTGGCGACTCCGCTGGATTTCCAGACCAGAACGAAGCCCAGAGCAATAAGGGCATAAACCATCCCTACGGTTATGCCGGTTACTACAAATTGCAGGAGCTCGCTCATTCGTCCACCTCTCGACTATATATCCCAGACTTTGATAATAGTAGTAACTACTCCCTTCCTCCCATCACGATAGGTTACCGCCGCTTCAACCTTTACATCACGGTCTTCACCATAAATACACTTGATTAGGTTGTTATATCGTTCTTCCATAAATTCTCTTCTTAATTTTCTGGTACGGGTAAGTTCAGCCTCATCAGCATCGAATTCCTTGTGCAACATAACGAATTTTCTCACTCTGGCTGCCTCAGGCAGATAGTTATTCACCCGTACCAGGTCCTTACGTAGTAATTCAGCAACCTGTTCTTTCTGGGAGAGGTCAACAAAGGTGGTGTAGGGTATACGGTTTCGCTCAGCCCACTTGCCAACCATGTTAAAATCCATATTTATAATAGCGGAAACGAAATATTTATCTTTACCTCCGATAACCATCGCATCCTTTATATAGGGGCTGAACCTAAGCCTGCCCTCAATATACTGAGGAGCATATCTGATTCCTGAACTGAGTTCACCCATATGGTCAAGCCGGTCCATAAATATTAGGTGCCCTCTCTCGTTAATATTTACTGCATCCCCGGTATGGCACCAGCCATCTTTGAAAATAGCGGCTGTTTTAGTCGCGTCATTATGATAACCGTTGAACATCGAGACACTCCTGACCAACAACTCACCTTCATCTGTTACCCTCACCTCGGTATCTAACGCTGGTCGTCCCACACTCTCGAAATCGATTTCTCCCTTGGCATGCGAAGAGATAAGTCCAGCCTCAGTACTGGCATAGTTTTGCCTTAATTCAATACCGATAGCATGAATCAAGCGGAAAGTATCCAGACTCAATACCGAGCTACCGGTGACGGCAAATCTGACTTTGCTAAGTCCCAGCTTGTCCCTCAGCGGTCTAAAGAGAAAAGCATAGGCTAAGTTGTAAAGAGCACGCCAGAACAGGTCAGGGTTCTTCCCCTGGAATTTTATCTCGGCAATCCTATAACCTACCGGCAGAAACAAATTATAGAAGAAACGCTTTAAAGGATTAGCATCCATTATTTTTACCTGGATTTCTCTGACCAAGCTTTCCCACTGGCGTGGTCCATATATAACAAAATCAGGACCGACCTCACGGGTGTCTGAGGCAATAGTCTCAGGCTCCTCGGGAAAGTTCAACCTGGCACCGGTAAGCAGGTGAGGAATAGTAGCAAAAAAGCTATCTCCAACCCAGGCAGCAGGGAAGTTTGAAATCAAATCATCATCTTCGTTTAAGGGGTAGCGACTGATAAATCCCTCGGCGGTATTTATCAGAGCTTTGTGCGCGATTACTGCACCTTTGGGTAAACCGGTAGTCCCCGAGGTATAGTAAATAAAGGCAGTGTCATCCTCTTTACCGTGCTCGACATTGTACTCAAATATGCCAGGATGAGACCTATCATATTCCTTGCCCAGTTTAACCACTTCAGTGAAGCTAATCAGAAAAGGATCATCGTAATTTTTCAGACCTTTCGGATCCCAGTAAATAACCTTTTTTAGTAAAGGTACTTCGTCCCTGATTTCCAGAAACTTATCCACCTGTTCCTGGTCATTAGCGATGGCAAACTTTGCTTCAGAATGGGTAACAATATATTTCACTTCCGATGGAATAGAATCAACAAATATTCCAGTGACAATGCCTCCCGCCGCCTGAGTAGCAAACTCCCCCCAGAACCATTCGGGTTCATTATCACCAATAATGCAGACCACATCTCCCCGTCCCAAGCCCAGGCTTATCAGTCCCAGTGAGAAATGCTTGACATTCTCGTAATAATCTTTCCAGCCGTATGTCTGCCAGACACCGAACCTTTTCATGCACATTGCTGGGCGTTGGCCCCACTTCTCACAGTTCTCTTTAATAATCTGTGGGATTGTTTTCCCTTTTTCCCTCAACGTAATTTCCCCTTGTAATCTACTTCAATAAATAAGACTGTATATTAAAAAAGGGTACCACTGCTTGAGAGGTACCCTCGGTCATACTACTATTTCCAACCTATCTTTTTA
Organism: uncultured Dehalococcoidales bacterium; assembly: GCA_964403625.1. Classification (GTDB taxonomy): domain Bacteria; phylum Chloroflexota; class Dehalococcoidia; order Dehalococcoidales; family UBA2162; genus CAYOHA01. Next base: position 10,932 of record CAYOHA010000069.1, read on the forward strand.
ACTAACGATACACCAAACCTCCCAAGCGCACCCGGGTGCGCTTAGTAAAGACGAACTCTAGATAACACCTTACCAGAATATGATATCTTTCCATTTGCTAAGTGATG
>CAYOHA010000070.1:0-10992 GCA_964403625.1 uncultured Dehalococcoidales bacterium
TTGCAAGACTCCTTGGATTATCGAAAACATCTGTCTCACAAATTTCATCAACTCTTTCCATAACTTCCCTATCGATCCATCGGTCCATCTCGAGACTCTCTTTTTCTTTAGTATGAACTGACATTATCTTTACAATTAAGTTTAGTTTCTTAAAATAATCAAAGCTAAATTGAGACATAAGGCAATCTCGGAGGATTCTATAAACATTCTTCTGCGAGCTTGGCCCCAAGGATAATAACTCATGAAAATTACTGTTTAATACTTTTGTAACTCCTTGTTCCTCAACTTTGCTAACAAGGTTGGTTGTTCCTGTAATTTTCTTTATTGCCATTGGTCACCCCCTATCTCATATCATTGTGAAGATGCCTAATATCAAGCTTGACACCACCACATATTGATAGCAGAATTATAGCATTAAGTCAAGAATCTGCGGCATTTTACATAATTTCTGCACTTCCCTTTTGAAAAGGAGAAAAGGGAAGAAATAATAAAAAGAGGAGCTTTGCCCCTCTTAAACACCTTTATCTAATAGTATGTTGACTAAAGTTCCTGCCTGCCTTCGAAGGCGCGGGTAAGGGTGACATCGTCGGCGTATTCCAGTTCGGTGCCGAAGGGCAGTCCTCTGGCAAGGCGGGTAACTTTGATACCCAGCGGTGTAATTAAATGGTTTAAATAAAAAGCCGTCTGTTCTCCCTCAAGATTGGTGTTCGTTGCCAGTATAACCTCATCCACCTGACTGTCCTTGAGCCGCTCTAGGAGCTCTCTTAGTCTAATATCGCTGGCTCCTACTCCTTCGGTAGGGGAAATAGCCCCATGAAGTACGTGGTAAAGCCCTTTGTAGATTCTGGTATGTTCCAAGGCTAAAATATCCTGCGGCTGCTCCACGATGCAAATCTGACGTTGATTGCGTTCCGTATCGCAACAGATACGACAGGGATTTGAATCGGTAACATTAAAACACACCGAACATAGAATAACCTGCTGTTTTACCGATAGTATAGCCTCAGCTAATAGTCTGGATTGCTCTTCGGGCGCACGAAGTAAATAGTAGGCAAGACGCTGGGCACTCTTCGGTCCGATGCCGGGTAGTTTATTAAACTCTTGGATAAGCTTGTTTATAGGTTCAACGGTAGATGGTAAAGACTCATTCAAATTATCTCTCCTCATAACTTTTAGTGATCATATTGGTATTTTCTTTAGAAAAAGCATGGCTACTCTTAAACGGAATGTTTTTTACTGCTCGGTACGTAGCCTGGTTTTCGGACTACGATTCCCGATACATAACTATTATCACGATAGAACTTCTCAACTATACCTATCTCGGTCTCGGTGCAACCAATAAGAAGCTTAATTTCTGTGTCTTTCTTTTTTATGTCGACGGTACAGATTATGCCAACCAATTGACTATCTGCAATTGAGCCACGCCAAGCATCTATCTCATTCCCATCTCCACCGGAGGTAAATTTTAAATAGCCATAGTCAAGAGGGTATACCATGTCAGGATATCTAGGATGTGTACTCCCTTTTGGCCTATCAATAACGAGTTCCTGTGAAGCTACAAGGTTGTCCAGCCATATCCAGAAATCCATTTTTTCAGTTGTCCTGCTTTAATTCTCAGACTTGACCTGAAAATCCAACCTTACCAGGAATAAAAATGTCCCTTAAAGAAGGACTTACATTGATTCTAAAAGCCAGTTTAAGTGAGTCCCGGGATCTTTAACCCGCCGGTTAGTCCCTTTAACTGCCTGGCAGCTTCTTTCTGTGATTTTTCAGTGGCATCACTTATCGCCTTTAATATCAGTTTTTCCAGGTTTGCCACCTTTTTGGGATCTACAACCTCTGGAGAGATTTTAATTGAGAGTATTTTTTGCTGCCCATTTATGGTAACCTTTACCGCACCTTTACCTGCATCCGCTTCCATAATGGTTTTGCTTAACTCTTTTTGAGCCTTATCGAGCTTTGCCTTTAACTCTTGAGCCTGCTTCAACATTGATAAGTTCATTTTTCCTCCGTGTCAACGAGTTTACCTATTTTTAACGCTTCTCTCAGTAGATGGTTGTCTTCCAGAACACAGCTTATATGACAAGGGTGCCCAAAGTAGTTGCTGATAATTCTTTCAACTATCTTCTGGTTTTCTGTCTTTTCAATCTGTTCCTTATGATAGGGGTATCTGAAAGCGAGGACGACAGTATTACTGTCAAATGACAAAGGCTTAACTCCAGCACTTCTAAGAATGGCAAGGGCTGGCGTCTTTTTAGTATCTAGTGGAGCCTGTTCAATGACCTGCTTCCAGTTGAGTCTCAACTGTGTGATGGCATTTCCAGTTTCTAATGGAGGATTAGTAGCCTTAGATATAGCCGGTGTTGTTGTAGGAACGCTAGAAATAACGGGTTCGGACTCAACATTTGCCTGATTGGAATATGATGGTGGGGAAAGCTCCGTAACCACTTTGGAAGGTCGAGGTAGTTCAAATTCTTTAATCTCCATGGGGCTTTTTATAGGGCTTTCCTCTTTTCTCTCTGTCGTAACTGAGCAGTCAACCAGTGCCAGCTCTAGGGGAAGGGTAGGAGTAGTGTCAAATCCAAGCTCAAGTTGCCCGAAGAGTTTGACTGCCATCAATATTTTTTCGAGTGAAGCCTGACCGGCTAAATCCCTTAGTTCGGCTATATCCTCTGCAACCATATCTACAGCTTCGTCTGAGCCAGTCTTTATCAGAAGCAGCCCTCTAAGGTATTCGACCAGTTCACGATTGAATTGTTTTAAATCCAGTCCGTCATTATTAACACTGTTGATAGTAGACAATCCGGCAGAGATGTCATTATTAACAATGCTTTTTACCAACTCTTTAGCCCGCCAGTCACCGGTAATACCCAGCATCGATTGGACCTGTCGTAGCCCTATCTCAGAACCGTAGTAAGTGGCAAGCTGTTCTAAAAGATTTATTGCATCCCGCAGGCTACCAGTAGCACTCTTAGCAATAAGTTTTAATGCTTCCGGCTCTATCTGAATGCCTTCTCCCTGACTCAGATATCCCAGCCTTGAAATTATATCTGTCTGGGAAAGACGCCGGAAATCAAAGCGTTGGCATCGGGAAAGCACTGTAGGCAAGATTTTGTGGACTTCAGTAGTAGCTAGTATAAAAATAACGTGTGGAGGTGGTTCCTCCAGTGTCTTGAGTAGAGCATTGGAGGCGCTATTACTGAGCATATGGACTTCATCTATGATATAAACTTTATAACGTGCCTGGTTAGGCGCATAATTAACCTTCTCACGCAGGCTGCGAATATCATCAACGCCCGTATTACTAGCGGCATCAATTTCAATAACATCCAGAGCCCTTAGTTCAGTTATTGCCCGGCACATTGAGCAAGTATTACACGGTTCGTTATTATTACTATTAAGACAGTTAACTGCTTTAGCCAGAATGCGTGCGGTACTGGTTTTCCCTGTTCCTCGTGGACCACAAAAGAGATAAGCGTGAGATATATGACCAGTACTAAGACCGTTACGCAGTGTCTGAGTTACTGGTTCCTGCCCAACCACCTCAGCTAAGGTCTGGGGACGCCATTTGCGATAAAAGACTTGAGAAGCCATCTTCCTTTTCGCTGTTTATTATACTCCATAATTACTTGATTTCCAAAGTAATTATAGGAAGTCTGGCTAGTATTTAAAATAATATCCAGCTTTACATAATCTTAATATACTAAAATTCATGATAGGCTGATAAAGCTGGCATAGCAAGGTGAAATTTCACTATAACAGCGACGCATTGAATATGCCTAGTGTTATCGTAAGCCCAGGCTATCTCCGTCGGATTAAAAATCAGTACGGATAATGAACTGCGAGGGTGGTGCTTTATTAACTTTGGCTTTACCTCATTGAGAGTATGGCAAGAGAAACTCAGTTCCTCTTTAATGTTGGTCAACCAGGCAACCATCCTGGTCTACTTACTTCTTTCGTGCCAGAAACAACAATTCGCTGGGGTATTTAGAGCCAAAGGGTTCTTTATCAAAGTTAGCATAGACAGACTCTACCTTGAAGCCTGTCCTCGCCAGCAGATGCTCAACTTCGAAACGGGAAAAGTAGCGTAAGGATTCAGGATAGACCATTTGCTCTTCGTGTCCATCAGGATATCGGATGTTATAGAACAACTCTTCGTGTATAACCTGACGGTTGTAGTCGACGGAGTCATAACGTATACCCCAGATAACGCTCCTGCCATCCGGCATCTTGAACGGGGTCTTTGCCCTGACAATTTCTGTACCTTTGTTTACTAAAAGCTCTCCCAGGTCTGGGTAAAATACATCAAAAATCAAAGCGCCATTTTTACAAAGATGTCTCCTTATGTTATTCAGGCAACTAATTTGCTCATCAGTTGTTATAAGAGAATTGAATGGCCCAAACGTAATCGTAACCATCGAGAACTTGCTCGCCAACTCGAAACCACGCATGTCCGCATTAACGAGTTTGACTCTATTTCTTACTTCGGGGATTTCGCTTTCCAGTTTCTGTCGGCATATCTTCAACATCTCATCTGATTTGTCCAAACCGGTGATTTTAACACCGGCTCCGGCAGTCGGAATCAGAATTCGACCGGTACCACAGCCTAACTCAAGCACCGGACCTGCGGACTCCACGGCAAAGTCAACATAAAACTTGATGTCTCCACGCTTAGCGTGATAGTCGTAAAATTCTGACGAGTGTCTATCGTATAGCTCTGCCATTATTCTCTCTGGGAGTGTCTTATCTTTCATGAGCTAAATCCCTTTGTATTTTCAAGGAAGAAAAAGAAAAAAGATGTTAAGAGAGGCTTCGCCCTTCTTTAACTCTCAGATTAAATTGGGTTCGAGGACTGTAAAGAATAGGCGAGAAGGTTTAGGGTTACTTTAGCATGCCTGATTCAAGCTCGATGCTGATGTCCAAGGCTTTGGGAGAGTGAGTGAGGGCGCCGATAGAGATGATATCAACGCCGGTCATAGCTACCGCACGGACGTTCTCCAGGCTGATACCGCCTGAAGCTTCGGACTTGACTCCTTCTGGAAGCAAGCTGACGACGCGACTCATTTCATCAGGAGCCATATTGTCCAGCATAATGATGTCTGCCCCGGCTCTGGCTGCCTCCAGGGCTTCTCCGGTAGAGGTAACCTCAACCTCGACCGTCAAGCCCTTCGGGGCATTCTTTTTCGCTCTAGTGACAATATCTTTCAGGCTCATCCCCCGGGAGTGGAGCGCTGCAAGGTGGTTGTCCTTAATCAGGACAGCATCACCCAGGTGGAGGCGGTGGTTCTGTCCTCCACCCATACGCACGGCATACTTCTCCAGTAACCTGAGCCCGGGGGTAGTCTTGCGGGTATCAACGATCTTAGCTTTACATCCCTTTATTTCAGCTACATATCGGGCAGTCAGTGAAGCAATACCGCTGAGTCTTTGCAGGAAATTAAGTACCACTCTCTCTGCTTTTAGAATGTTGATTACTCTGCCAGTAACGGTGCCGGCAATATCTCCCGGTTTCACCCTGGTTCCATCTTTGATAAGCAGTTTAACTTTGAGGGAGGGGTCAACTCTGATAAAAACCTTCCTGGCTATATCCCCGCCGGCCAATACCCCTTCAGCTTTAACCAGTATAGATGCCTTGCCTTGAAGCTCCAGAGGTATCAGTATCTCGCTGGTCACGTCACCACTACCTGAATCCTCAGCCAGAGCCAGGTCGATGATAGTGTTAATCTGTTCTTCAGATAACCCGGCTGTATTCACCTTAATCATCAGGTTAGTCCTCTTCTCTCTTGACTACACCACCTTTGGTCACCCTGATTTTAGCTCCCGACTCAACTTCCAGTATAATACTGTCCTCATAGATAGTATCAACCTTCCCGTATATACCTCCGGCGGTTATAACCTTATCCCCTTTCTGTAATTCGAGTACCATTCGGTCGTGTTCCTTTTCACGCTGGCGCATTGGTCTAACTCCGAAGTACCAGGACATTCCAATGAATATCACCACTAGAATTATCAAAGGTAAAATTTGACCAATATCCATTTCTCCTCCTTACTCAAGTTACAACTAGATTAAATTAATTTTGCCTTGCAGTGACCAGGGACTCGTCTTCTCAATCCTGATATTCACCAGCTGCCCCAAATAATCACCAGCATCACTAAAGAATACCAGTTTATCACTTCTCGTCCGACCCTGCCACTTGTCTTTCTTTTTTCCTTCTACCAGGATTTCAACTGTCCCGCCTAGTAGCCGGGCATTAATTTCGGCGGCGATATTCTCCTGCAGTTGCTCAATCATATTCAAGCGTCTCTTTTTCTCATTAGCCGGAATATTATCCTCAAGTTCTCTGGCGGCAGTAGTACCCGGTCTTGGTGAGTAGGCAGCTATATGGACGGTATCAAATTTTAAATCTGAGAGCAGATTAAAGGTATTCAGGAACTGTTCTTCACTTTCAGTCGGGAATCCAACTATTACATCGGTAGAGAGGGCTACTCCGGTTATTTTATGGCGTGTCTCGTCAATAAGCTGGCGAAAGTGCTCTATAGTATAGCCTCGTTTCATTAGCCTCAATATGTCATTGTCGCCTGCCTGGACAGGGAGACAAATCATCTCGCAGACCTTATCCAGAGAAGCTATGGCTTCTATTAGCTTGGAGGTCATATCTTTTGGGTGATTGGTCAGGAAACGTAGTCGAGCTAGCCCACTAATACTATTTAGTTCCTTGAGCAGGTCAGCCAGGTCTGGTCGGTCAGCCAGGTCTTGCCCGTAGGAATCCACATTCTGCCCCAGCAGGATGACCTCTCTGGCGCCATGGTTTACCAGTTCTCTAACTTCGCAGCTTATTTCGTCTACCGGCCGGCTCTTTTCCCTGCCACGACGGTAAGGGACAATGCAGTAGGAGCAGAAGTTATTACAGCCCTGCATAATAGGGACATAGACACTTGGTGAAGTGTGCCGGGGTAATGCTTGATCCCAGCCGGTTTTTCCCAGCCAGTGTGGGTGTTCGCCAGGCTTGAAAAAATAATCAACATGGGGAAAGTGTTTCTTGAGCTGTTCAGCATCAGAGTCTACCAGGCAGCCGGTCAGGGCAAGGGTTAAATCTGGGTGTGCCTTTTTAAGTGGTTTAAGAGCGTGTAGTTTGTTAATAACCCGATCTTCGGCGCTCTGGCGTACCACGCAGCTATTAAGTACAATAATATCGGCTTCCTCAGCGTCTGTTGTAGGCTGAAAACCAAGCTGTTCAAAGAAGCTTCCGAGCCGCTCCGATTCAGCCTTATTCATCTGACAGCCGATGGTCCAGATGTGATATTGGGGCATAAAATTCGAACCTCTAGCGATGTTGAAAAATACTATCCCTCTTCAGGGGAATGACAGTAATACTGGCGGAGGGAGTGGGATTCGAACCCACGACCCCAGTTACCCAGGGTAAGCACTTAGCAGGCGCCCGCACTAGACCACTATGCGATCCCTCCATGGTTTTGTGAGGTTTATAATATTTTATGTTATTACTTTTATTTTTACAAATACATCAATCCTGTTGGTGAGGCTATACAGTGAGTGGTCTCTTTATATGTATGATATATTTAAGGTGATTACTTAACTTCGGGTTAAATATATATGGCTGATGAGAATTTATCGGCAAATGAAATTACACAAGGCCTGGAGACTCGCTTCATCGGGCAGAGGGTTCTCTACTTTCCCAGTGTAACCTCAACGAATGAGATGGCAAAGCAGGAAGCACGGCAGGGAGCCGCAGCGGGAACGGTTATCATTACTGGAGAACAGACCAAGGGGAAGGGACGGCTAAAGCGTGCCTGGTTGACGCCCCAGGGAAATATTGCCTTGTCTATAATCCTCTACCCAGAAATATTCTGCCTACCCTCTCTTATTATGCTGGCTTCGTTGGCTGTGGTTCACAGTATAGAAGAAGTAACGGGTTTAAAGTCACAAATAAAGTGGCCAAATGATGTACTTATTAATGGCAAGAAGGTATGTGGAATTCTGATTGAAAGTGATGTACAGGGGAACACGGTAAATTACTCTGTAATTGGCATTGGTATAAATGTTAACCTCAAACCTACTGATTTTCCCGAGATTCAGCCAACTGCCACCAGCCTTTACAACGAATTGGATATAGAAGTCTCTCGTCTGAGTGTGGTCCGGCACCTGCTGGCTGAGATGGAGAGTTTATACTTGGTCGTATCTACCGGCGGCTCTATTTACAAAGAGTGGCGAGAGAAATTGGTCACATTGGGGCAGAGTGTCCGGGTAACAGCTGGAGAGGCTATCTATGAAGGAGTAGCTGAATCGGTAGCCGGGGATGGCAGTCTGTTACTGCGTAGCCTGGATGGTAGACTAACCAAAATTGTTGCCGGTGATGTTACCCTGCGTGAGTAGATTATGGTGGTTGAAAAAGCAAAACCTCTCCAACCACCATTCATAGACGGTCTTAACCCATTTTTCGTTATCGGCTATTTCTTTTCTTCGGTGCTTTTACCCCGGTTCATAAACATGCTGATTAGGTCTACCGGTATGGGGAAGACGATAGTGCTGTTTTTCTCCGAGGCTATCTCAACCAGTGTTTGCAGGTAACGGAGTTGTAACGTGGTCGGCTCCCTAGCAATGATAGCTCCAGCTTCAGCCAGTCTCTCTGATGCCTGGAACTCACCATCGGCATGGATAATTTTAGCTCGCCTCTCTCTTTCTGCCTCAGCTTGAGCTGCCATAGACCGCTTCATCGTCTCAGGAAGCTCAACCTCCTTAATCTCTACAGTGCTGACCTTCACTCCCCATGGGTCGGTGTGCTCGTCAATTATCTGTGTCAGTCTCTGGTTGAGCATTTCTCTCTGTGTCAACAGCTGGTCAAGCTCGTGCTGTCCCAGCACATTCCGAAGAGTCGTCTGCCCTATCTGCGACGTGGCTCTAATATGGTCAAGAACCTTTACTACAGAATCCTGAGGGTTGACCACCCTGAAGTATATCACTGCGTTTACCCTCACGGTAACATTATCCTTGGTGATTACTTCCTGTGATGGGACGTCCATGGTTACTACCCGGAGGTCAACCTTAACCATCCGGTCAACGAATGGAATGATGAAGAAAAGGCCGGGTCCTCTCTGCCCTACCAGCCGCCCCAGGCGGAAGAGTACTCCCCTTTCATACTCAGGGACAATCTTGATCGACATTGAAAGTAAGATAAGCAGGACTAAAGCAACTATACCGATTATAACTGGTTCCATTATATTTTCCTCCTTTATTGTTTTTTGGTTACGTATAGTTTTAAGCCATCGACCCTAGTTATAATCACCTCCTCCCCGGGTTCCGCCCGACCCGTCTCTAAAACTGCTGCCCATCTTTCACCCTCAACCAAGACTATTCCTTTAGGTTCCAAGGCAGCTTTAACCTCAGCAGTTTTACCAATCAGGTCTTCTCTACCGGCGGCTACCCGAAGGCGGTGGGCTCGTATTCCCCAGATGACTGTGATAGTAAGAAAAGCAATGACACAAATTACTATAATAACTATTACCCAGGGATCTATTGCTATACCGCCGTTATAATTCATTTGTTTGCCTGCCCTATTTTTTCTTGGTTACATGTAATTTCAGGTTATCGACCGAGTTTATAATCACTTCCTCGCCTGGTTCTACAGTGCCCTCGTCTGATATTGCCTTCCAGTGTTCACCTCTGAATAAAACCATCCCCTCCGGTGCCAGTGCTATTTTAACTACGGCTGGTTTTCCTATCAGTTCTTCCCAGCCGGTAGATGCCTGGCGGTGATGTGCTTTGATTATCCGGCTGATGACAAAAACGAATACGGCGGTGATAAGAATTGCTATCGTCGCAATCAGCCATGGATTTACCTGAAACAATGGACCCCTTGCGGGGAATAGTAATAAGGAGCCAAGAACAAGTGCTGTTACACCCCCGGCGGCAAGTATACCAAAGGTGGCAGTAAACGCCTCGGCAATAAATAGACCAAAGGCAAGTACAATTAACAATATCCCTCCCATATTAGCATCGAGAACGCCCAGAGAGTAGAATGCCATTAGTAGACAGATGGCACCGGTAATGCCGGGGAATAGTGCTCCTGGGCTATAAATCTCGGCAATAATGCCTATTGAGCCAACACTAAGTAAGATATAGGCTATGTTCGGGTCACTGATAGAGTGCAGAAAGTTTTCAATAAAACTCATTTCGTTTCTGACCATTTCGTAGTTGTTAGTGTCAATGGTAACCTCCGCGCCATTAGCCAAAGTGACCTTACGACCATTGATTTGAGAAATAAGGCTTTGTAAATTATCAGCTCGAAGGTCGATAAGATTAGCGTTGAGGGCATCGACATCGGTAAAGGATTTACTTTCAGTGACGGCGAGCTGGGCTTCATCCATATTACGATGTCGCTCCTCAGCAATAGTCTTTATCCATTTTGCGGAGAACTCGGTAATCTTCTTCATCTGGTCCTCCGGTATCTCCTCACCGCCGGCACTTACCGGATGGGCTGCTCCGATGGTCGTTCCTGGCATCATCGCTGCGATATTTGCTGACAATGTAATGAAAGTTCCTGCCGAGGCGGCCCAGGCACCCTTCGGAGAAACATAGACAACCACGGGAACATCAGCATTCATAATCCTCTGGACTATTTCCTCAGTTGTGTCCATTAATCCACCGGGCGTATTTAACTCGATGATACAAACAGTAGCATTATCGTCTTCAGCCTGGCTAATACCGCGGTCAATGTAATCAGCCGTTACCGGTACGATTGTGCCTTCAACAGTTAGGATTGCAACAGTTGGAATCGCAGCCTGAGCCTTAGCTGATATGGAACCCGTAATCAGGAAACCCAAAAATACTGTGATTCGTATGAGTTTCAGCATAATTTGCCTTATTTATGTTTTGCTTTAGATATATTGTATAGTGGTTATAGCCCGATTGCAAATGTAAATGTTGAATATAAGACTAAAAGTATTGTAAACTTAACCCGCTATTGATAGAGGTGT
>CAYOHA010000071.1:0-10737 GCA_964403625.1 uncultured Dehalococcoidales bacterium
ATAGCTTTCTTTGTCCAGCCTCTTTTAGCTAAAGACCTAGCATTCGTCGGTGTCAGTATCAGATAAAGTAGGCCCATACTACCTGGTGTCAGGTTTGAGACTACTGTAGACAGTAAACCCTTGTCTTCGGTACTGTAGGAATACAACTGTTGAAAGGATTGAGAGAAGGTAAGAGTGATAGCGCTGTCCTCTTTTCCATAGCCGTATTCTACATGTAGCGGTTCCCAGGGATTAGCCTCCTCATTTTCAGCAATAACCAAAGCGTATTTACCAGGATTTCCGAGGACGCCCATATCTTCCATTCCCTTTCGCACGCCGCGCATGTTCTGTGTTATCAGTCTCATAGCCCGACCGATGGTAGAGTTAGCCATATCGCCCGGGCTCAGAGCACCATAGCTGGAGTTCAGGTGTAGGTCATTACGTACTGGGCCGTTAATAATCCAGACCGGGGCAAACGAGCCAGTACTGGCAGACATCATTATAGCCGCAGGGCTGCCTGATTTCAGAGCCTTTACACCGGCGATTAATACCGGCATATAGGTCGGTAAAGCTCCAGCCATAACCGCATTGATGGCTATTTTCTCTACCGTGGTCTTTCCCAACCTTGGTTCTAACTTAGCGACCAAATGGTTGGTGGGGAAGTCAGTCCCGGTCAGCATTTCAGCTACCGCCTCCTCAGTCGGCGGTATTACAGGGAAGCCATCAGCCCACCCCCTTTGATAAAAGAAACGGTTCACCTCCTGCAGGTTACCTTTGAAAATGATCCTTACCGGTTTTTCCGCTTCCTTCGGTTTTGGAGACTTCTCCTCCACAGTCAGCGGTCTAGTCAACACGGCGATGATACTATCCATTACACTGGTAATACCAGTTTCAATTTCTTCCATATCGGTACACTCGGATACAACAGGTTCAGGCACTACCCTTAAGCCAGGCATACCTTTGTTTATCGATGCTGACTGGGCATCGTTAGTAAAAAACTCATAAAGAAGCATCGCTGTGGGCTTTTTCTTTGCTTCAATAAAGACTGCATCGTACACAAGGTACTTGGTACAAGCCCCTCAGTCGCCGACAGCAAGTACCGCCGCATCAATTCCTTCTATCCATTTCTCAAACTTTTCCCGATTCTGCGGCTCGAGTTCCGAGACTGACATCGACTGGCTTCTGAACCAACTAACCTCAGAAGTAGGATACCTCTTTTTAAATTCCCTTTCGACCACGCCTAATATCGGGGGTGCCGCTCGTTTGATATTGCATAATATACCGATTTTTTTACCTGCTGGTTCAGTCAACCGAGGAGCTAAACCCTTTACCGGTACCGGGTCAGCTTCGGCCCATGGGCTGAGGACTTCATACTGGTTGCTTGACTTGCCGTTACTCATTTAGTGCAACCTCCTTTACATTCTTTTTGTATGTAAACTAGCCATATTATCACTCTTCATCACCTGGCAGCAAAACCAATCACCCAGCCTTTAATATGATTGGTATCGTCTGAGACCAGGAACAGCACGGTATTGGCAATCTCTTCCGGCTGGGCAAGTATATTCATATCCATCTGCGGGGCTTTCGGATTTTCTTTTCTCCTTGCCTCTGCAAAAGCCTGTATACGCTCCGTGTAAACACCACTCGGGGCAATACAGTTAATCTGTATATTGTAAGAAGACATTTCCTGGGCAAGTGCCTTGGTAAAGCCGATTACACCCGCTTTTGCCGCCGAATAGTCAACAACGCCCGGTGTCCCATCGACCCCCGCCATAGAAGAGAAATTGACTATCTTACCGTATTTTCTTTCCATCATATGGTTTATTACCGCCCTAGTGCAATTACGGCATCCAGTCAGATTTACCGCGATCTGCGTATCCCACTCCTCCTTGGTTGAAACCGGAAATGGGGTCTGTTTGTCACGAATATACCGTCCCACCGAGCCACCGGCAACATTGCACAGTATATCTATCTTACCATATTTCTTCAGGGTAACTTCGACCATCTTGAAGGCTTCTTCTTCCTCTATCATGTTTATTATGACAGTCGATACTTCGCCGCCAGCATCCTTAATTTCTTTGGCCACATTTTCAGCCCCCTCAGGATTACGGTCGGCAATCATCACTTTGGCTCCTTCTTTTGCAAGAAGCTTAGCGGTCGCTCTCCCGATGCCACTGCCACCTCCAACCACAACAGCAACTTTACCCTCCAGTTTCATCTAATCTCCTCTCTTTGATTAATTTTTCCAGTCAGCTTTATTATTACAGGTAACAGTTTATCAAATACCGTATGTGCCTATTCCGTCGATGAACTTACACACCGGCATGTCGACTACCAATTCATCCGCCAGCTCCCAGGCTGCCTGCAACTCGAATGGCATTCTCCTCTGCGGTGGAGTTTTTACAGGAGTTTCGCCGCCACCAGGAAGCCTAATAACAGGCTGTTTTACTCCGAGCTTTTTCATTCTTACCTGGTTCTGAAATGTCCAGGTGCTACCAGTACTATAGCTGAATACTTCAGCCATCCTATCCATATCAAGTCCAAGTTTGATCCCCAGGTTCAAACACTCACGGGTAACACCCGTGACATGCATAATTACCATATTATTCACCAGTTTATAAGCCTGCCCTTTACCAGTTTCGCCAAGATGAAATATTTTCTTGCCCATCGCTTTAAAAATAGGCATACACCGCTTGACATCCTCTTTATCGCCGCCAATCATGAGAGTTAACTGCGCTTCAAGATAATGGACAGGACCGCTGGGATCGCTTATCGCGCAGTCAACTACTTTAACTCCCTTCACTTCTTTCGCTCTCTTATATAATTGTTGGCAGTATTTAGGACCGATACTGCTCGAAATAATTATGATACTTCCCTTCTTAATTCCCTCCCACACCCCATCTTTACCAAAAATCACCTCATTTGTCTGGTCTATATCCTTAACCATAGTGATGATAGCATCACTTTTTTCCGCAACTTCCCGGCATGAGCTAGCACCTTTTGCTCCCAAAGCGACCATTTCATTAATTGCTTCTTTCCTTATATCATACACAGTGACAGGTAGGCCTTTCTTCGGAAGACACTTTGCCATTGCCATCCCCATATTTCCCAGACCGATAAACCCTACTTTTATTGAACTCATTTACCAAATCCTTTCTTTAAAATTTTGCTGCAGGTTATTTTAACACTCCCTTACAGGCTAATCAATTATTAGCTATCTCGCCCAACGATTTTACCAAGTCTGCAGACACATACAATTTATTTTGCGGAGTATTCTAGCAATTCATATATGAATTGTCAAACTTCCTCATTAAAATAGCCATTTTTTATATGTAGTAGCTACCTGACTTCAGAGATATTACTAATATCAAGATAGTATTGACATTAATCGAGAATAGGAATATGCTTATCGTAAAAAATCAGGATTACATACATTGCCAAACACGACTGATGAAAGAAATGTGCAATTAGTTTTTATACTCTTCATTCAGACCGCAAGGGCAGTAATGAAATATTACAATGCCTATCTATACCGTAGAGTACGTCTTTCAATAATTAAGCTAGCAACATTGACAGTCCTATCTGCAAATGGACTAATGAATCCCTCTGAGATTGCCAGGGTAACGTATACAGAGAGGCACAATATCACAGCTTTGGTTGGCCGTATGAGTCGAGAAGGGCTTGTCAAAACCGAGCGTAATCCCAGTAACAGGAGACTGGTGAATGTCACCATCACCAATAAGGGGAGGAGAGTCCTTAACAAGGCTACTCCTATTGTGAGAGAAATTATCGCTCAGGTAATGTCATCACTTTCTAAAAATGATGTCACTGCCTTAAGAAAACCCCTGAGAATTTTGAGAAAAAATGTTTATCCTGAAGTAGACAGTCAGTCCAAGACCGGCTGGATTCCAGATATGTCTGATATAGTCTGAAAAAGCAAACGTTACCTAATGTAAATCCGGTTGCTTATCTTCAGTCCACTTCTAGAGCTCCATTGTTTTCAGGTCTTTGGCAATCTTGAGTTTAGGTTCTGTCAAAGCCTGGACTTCCTCTGCAGTCCAGCCAGGTGCCGTCTCTTTAAGGAGCAAACCTTCTGGGATTACCTCGATAACAGCAATGTCAGTTACAACAAGGTCGACACAACTGGGAGCGGTGAGAGGATAGGTACATTGCTTAAGTACCTTCGGCTGGTTGTCCCTCGTCGTATGAGTCATTACAACAATCAAGCGAGCCGCTCCAAAAGCTAAATCCATACCACCGCCGATATTGCCTGGTTCCCTTCCAGGGATGACGAAGTTAGCCAGGTCTCCTTTTTCTGATACCTGTAATCCACCGAGTACACACAGGTCTATATGCCTGCCTCTTATCATAGAAAATGACTCTGCATGATCAAAAAATGACATTCCGAGTTTAGGCGTTGCGAACTGTCCCGTAGCATTTACCAGATTAAAGTCCTGATCCTCTTCCCTTGTGGGTGTAGGTCCAAAGCCAAGGCACCCATTCTCAGCATGGAATAGAATCTCTTTACCCTCAGGAATAAAATTGGCAGCCTGAGTCGGAATACCGAACCCCAGGTTAACTACCATCCCGTCCTGGAACTCCCTGGCTACTCTAAGCGCCATCGTTTGTTCATCAAGTCGCTCTTTCATCTTAAATTCCTTCCTTAATGTTTTTTCTGGCTACAACCCGGTTTACGTATATACCGGGGGTAGCAATTGCCTCAGGGTTAAGTTCACCAAGCTCAACTATCATATCTACCTCAGCTATGGTAACTTTAGCGGCGCCAGCCATAGCCCCATTAAAGTTCCTGGACGTTCCCTGATATACCAGATTACCATACCGGTCTGCCTTATGCGCCCTTACAAAGGAGAAATCTGCTTTTAGAGCATATTCTAGGAGACAGGTAACTCCGTTAAATACTCTCTTTTCCTTTCCACGTTCAATAATAGTACCAGGGCCGGTGGGGGTATAGAAAGCAGGGATACCAGCCTTAGCTGCCCTGATTCGTTCTGCCATTGTCCCCTGTGGTACCAGTTCCACTTCTAACTTGCCAGCCATGAGTCTATCATGCAAAGGTGCCCTCATACCAGGCGGAGGAGTACCAGGAAAAGCACAGATGACTTTTGTTACCTGGTCGTTCTGTATCAAAAGTCCCGCATTATCAAAATTGGGAGGGGTTCTTATGGCACGCCTCGGCGGTCCAGGCGGTCCAGGCATCGGACCTTCTGTTCTACCCTGCCCTGGCGTATTAGCCACAATGGTCAGATTTTTCGCCCCTTGTTTGACCAATGCCCGTATAAGATTGCTAGGGCAACCGTTAGCCGGTCCGAAGCCACCAACGAAGATAATCGCCCCATCATAAACATCCGCCACTGCTTCATCAAAACTATCGACTATTTTATTAATACTCACTCTACCTCCTTTAGTTCACGCCTAATATAAAATACTCAGGATATAGTGGATTAAAAATACTGTATGATAATTTTTACGTTTTAATCTTGAACTTGTCAGACAAGATATAGCATGTTTTTTATCAGTATTTGTAAATAACATATCCAGCCTGTAAAGTCAAATCTTGCCTTACCGCATTTTGAAAGCTATAATACCAGAAACCGATTATTGAAACCAATCTAAAAGCTGGTTGAGTCGAGGGGATAAAAAGACCAGGAATAATTAATTCAGCAGAAATTAAACAAGCTAAGATAAATTAAGGGAGGTAGATTCAATTGAAACTGGAAAATAAGGTAGCAATAGTCACTGGGGGAGGTGCAGGAATCGGTCGAGGTATTGTCCTCTGTATAGCTGAAGAGGGAGCCGACGTAGCAATCATCGATATAAACAGAGAGAACGCGACAAAGGTTGCTGAAGAAGTCGAAGGTTTAGGTCGTAAATCATTAATCATAGTGGCGAATGTCGCTGATAATAAACAGATCGACCGAGTAGTCCAGAAGACCATTGATACATTTGGTAAGATCGACATTTTGGTCAACAACGTTGGGGGTGAATCGAAATTTTATTACGAGAAAACCGGGCGGCCATACCTTGAGGAAGGGGAGTGGGATGATACTATTGAACTTAACCTTAAGACAACAATGTTAATGAGTCGGGCAGTAGCTCCACACTTCATAAAGCAGAAAAGCGGCAAGATAGTCAATATATCATCAATAGGTGGAAGAACTCCTTCTGGAGGGGGTAGAGGAATGTCAGGAGGTATGGGCAGCAGAGGAGCAGCTTTTTCTCCGATGATGAGTTACGGTGTGGCAAAAGCTGGAGTAATACAATTTACCATGGTACTAGCCTTACAATTAGCTGAATACAACATTAATGTTAATTGTATTTGCCCGGGAGTCCTCTATACTCCGCTCTATGAAAGGAGTGCTCCGAGACGCATTCAGTCCACTCCTGGAGCTGAAGGTTTAACGGCAAGCGAATATTTCGATAAATATATTGCATCACGAGTACCTTTAGGAAGAGGGCAAACACCTGAAGATATCGGCCGGTCGGTGGTGTTTTTTGCTTCAGAAGATGCCCGAAATATCACGGCTCAATCATTAAATGTCGATGGTGGTCTCGTCCCAGGTTAAGGAAAGCCAAAATCAGGTTTAAATTATAAAATTATAAAAAATAAAAGTAATATCCACACAGAAGGGAGATAATATGGCAAAAAACGTTGATACAGGAGCACAGTCCTGGAAATTAACACAGGTGGGGGTTGTGGTCAGGGATGTCGAGAAGGTTGTCAAACAATTATCGTCCATGGGCATAGGACCATTTGAACCGAAAACCCTGCCGCCAACCAGACAGGAGTGGTTCCGCGAAAAACCTATGTTTGCTGATTTTAACATCCAGGCTGCCAAGATAGGAGACGTTGAACTTGAGCTTATCCAACCTCTGACCGGAGATTCCCCTCATAAAGAATTCCTGGAAACCAAAGGGGAAGGCATCCAGCATGTGATGTTTTCTGTGGATGATTTTGAGAAAACGGTAGCTGGCCTTATCGAAAAAGGGGCAACTATCCTTCTCAGGGCTAAGTTTCCCGGAGGCGGTGGAATCGCCTACGTAGACATGGGTATCGGTGGTATTATCTTCGAGCTGGTTCAGAAAAGATAGAAGATTTATCAACCTAACTCTTTGATCCATAAGGTTTTTAGAAAACACCATTCCCGACCCGACAAGCCTGCGTGCAGGCACAGAATCCAGGACCTTGTTTTCAGATTCAATACTGGATTCCCGCTTTCGCGGGAATGAGACACTCTATTGTTTATACAATATTTCAAGACAGTCTCGGAGAATATTACTATTGAAGGGATTTTATTCCTGTCAACTGTATAAACTATTGAGTGGACTGGCACGATTTGTCTCTCTTGAATAGTTGTTCAGCAGGACAGCCAATCTCCCGTTGTACGCAGTGTCTACAGGCTAATGAACCCCTAATTATGGCATTACCTACAGTAGTCAACAGCAACAATAATAGAATCATTACTAAAATTACCCAGTTAAAATCTATTATTAACAACACTATGCCGGCGACTATCGGTATTACCGAAACAAGAATATCGGGGAGTATATCTTTTAAGGTTGGCTGTTTCCGGTTAAACTCTTGTGAATCACCCTTCTTAAAAAATAGACAAACAAGCTTACCCTTACCAAAAGCGCAGGCTTTACCATAGTAATAACAATTGACACAGCTTTTCCTCAATAGTAGTTGTATCTCTAAAAAGACAATAAAAAGAATATATAGAATCAGAAGCCAGACCAGCCCAATATTAGATATGATATAGGCTCCGATAGCATATATTGCCAGCGAAACGAAATTTGAAAGCAGAATTATCCAGAAGGGATAATTTTCGTAGCAGGATATCTGTTTCAATTTATTCCTCACAACTTTCTAATATGACCATATATGTATACCTTATCCGTTCAGCCTCCATACCTGCGCGTTCAGATTCGCGGCAATACTAACCCAGATGATATATGGAATGAGTAGCCCGCCTGCAATAGGCGATATATCAAAGAATAAAATAATATTGACCAGTATGGCTATCCACAAAAGAATGATGACAACCATTCCACCGAGAAGGGACTTAAGTCTGAAGAAGACTAATGACCAGAAAATATTCAGTACCAACTGGATCCAGAATACAGCAAAAGCTAAAGTAACCCCTTCTTGTAGGAATCCTTCTCGCCATACCAGAAAAACAGCAATAGCCATCAAAACGTAAAGAGTAATCCAGATAGGTCCGAAGACAGAGTTGGGAGGAGTAAATGCCGGTTTCTTCAGGCCAGCATACCAGGTGGGAATTGCTGGCGTCGTGAAAATGGCGCCGATACCACCGGCGCCTTCGCAAGCGATTATACTTATTATCAGTTTAACTATGTCTTGCCAGCTCATTTAATCATACCCGCTGTGAACTGGGAGAGGTCTCTATATTTTTTTAAGACTATTAAATTAGAAAAGTTTTGTCAAATAAATTACATACTAACCTTGTTTCTTCAATTCATTAGCAATGGTGTTCGCCCAAGAGTTTATGGCATTCCAATCACGGAAATCGCCAACCTCTGCTTTGACCATACTGATAAGGAACTTTTCAATGAAGGTTAGCTTCTTGGTATCGATTGCTCCGTGAAAGATAGAGACGTCGCGCGGTTTGATACGTTCGATAATAGGTTTTAGTTTCTCTGGGAATTTCCAACCTTTGGTTAACTCGAGCGGATCACCTTTTCCCGTAGGCCCGCTGGAGAAAATCCATACTGGCTGCTTTGTTAAAAGTTCTTCCTTGGCTTTGAGGAATTTTACGGCTTCCTTACGCCACTGTCCTATATAAACCCCGATACCCATGACAATAGCCCGGTATCCTTTAACATCCTTCACTTTCTTTACAGGTAAAACGTCAACTTGCAGGTCTGCCTGACGGAGAATCTCGCCGATTTTCTCAGCAATCTCGGCCGTAGCTCCATACTTTGAAGCATAAACCACTAAAACTTTATTGTCCATAAATCTCCTTTCGACTGCAGGTTTTTCTGATTATACAATTTTACACCTACTCTAATACTCAGCCTGATTACAGTATATTTCTCTTAATTTAAGTCGGTTGAGATTTTTCCTTCAACAAGCTGGACTTATTTCTTAAACCGACTAAATTTGGGATTGTTGACCGGGATTTCTCCTCTGTTACTCGATGGCATAGAATGGAAAATAAATATGGGATGATCTATCTTAGTGACAACCAGAGGACCATGCCTGGTCATCTTTGGAATGAAGAGCAGTACACTTTTAGTAAGGATATACTTATCATCTTCATACCAGAACTCAACTTCAGCACCCAGGTCCAGAGGATTATATGTATCACCTCCACAAAAGCCAAGGAATTCATCATCAGCGTGCATATGCTGTGGCATGTCTCTCTCCAGAGAACCGGGAATAATCCCTGTCATCCAGGTACAGCACATTGTGAAAGCTCCAGGAATTATGCCGTCATGGACGTAGAATAATTCGGTCCCAGGAGTCTTTATTTCTTGATGGGCTTGCGGAGGTAAGGTAGTCCCTGCATAAGTGATATACTTATCAAACTTCCTAATCTTTGCCATAAATGTATGCCCCTTTCTATTCGTATAAAACTGGATCTTTATTCTCTAAGCTATTGATTGTTTAGGTACATCAACAATTTGCTTTTACAAAGGACTAGTTTGATCCTCTCTTGAACTTTCTCCTATAAAGGGTAAAAAATCACAATTCATCTTTTTTTCCTCTCCCTCGACGGTAGAAAGAATTGGGATTTATTCAGTTGACCTAGAGTTTAGTTTAACAAATCTACGCCGGTGGTTGTCCTCCTGACGGTGGCATCTGGCCGCCGTGACCCCAGGGGCGGAGTACCATAAATATCCAGGGTTCGTCCTGCTTGAGGACTCTTAGTGGGATATGCGGATGCCCTTTGGGCTGAATGGCGATCGTCGGCCGGGTAATCTTATGCACCTCCATTTCCTCGCCCATGCACAACTCAACCTCAGCAGGGAAATAGCTTAGGTCGTCGCAATCGCACCCGATGAAGACCAGGAACTCAGTATAAGGATGGACATGAGTTTTGTCCGGCACCGGGGAGAAGCGGTAGGGAGCCTTATTCATACTTTCGTAGGACATATTGAAATCGAAGCCAATACCGTCGATATCGGTTATCGCACCATCGTGAGTGTCAGGATTGGCCGGCCCGTAGTGCCAGGGTCCGTTGCGGGTGAAGGCAAGTCCGTGGCCAAGATACCGGGCGTATTTACCGCCAAAGCCAGCGGCATAAGGCCCTTCCGGTTTGCCTTGTGCTACCATTTTACCGCCCACTTTGGAAGCCATTGCTATCGTCATCTGGATGAAGTTATCATCCATCGGACCAATACGTGCCGGGCCGTATGACACCCCTTTAGGGATACGTACGGCTGACGACGTTGTGATCCGGTATTTTTCTTTTTCTTCACCTAAACAGTAGTCTATCTGAGCCCCCAGGTACCCTAAGTCGTAGGTATCAGTCCCAATAAAGAGCTGCACCTGATCGTAGTCACATACCTGCGTCTCGTTAGGCTCAATCGGTCCGGCAGTATAATATGTCCCATAACTTACGTTGAGATCATAGCCAAAGAAATCGGCGTCTATCTCCGCAACCTGCCGCAGGTTGCCGTACCCGAGGTCTTCGAATGGGGGGATTGCCTTGACTAAATGACCATACTTAGTTTATGCCATTAGGATTTCCTTATTTATTTTATTGAGTGCGG
>CAYOHA010000072.1:0-4733 GCA_964403625.1 uncultured Dehalococcoidales bacterium
AGCGGGCGGACACGACTGTTAGTGACATTAAGGAACTTCCGTTTTAATGGTAATATCATATGGCGAATGGTGAAAATTGGTATTCCTGCCTCAATAACGAGTGTAGAAAGAAGCTTTTCCGATCTTGTACTGGTATGGTTTATTATCCCCTTCGGTACTCTGGCAGTAGCAGCTCATTCCCTGGCTCAAAGGATAGACCAGTTCGTACAGATGCCTTGTGGAGGACTGGGCACAGCGGCTGGGGTACTGGCTGGGCAGAGCCTGGGAGCCAATCAGCCTGATCGAGCGGAGTCTACCGGATGGGTATCCGTAGGCTTGTCTACAGGTTTCACCTTTGTTTGTTCATTAATAATATGGTTCTGGGCTGAGAATCTAGCAGGCATCTTCAGCGCCGAGTCTGGCCTACTGGAGATAACCGGCACCTTTCTCAGGATACAAATAGCCGGTTATCTATTCTGGGGGTTGGTTATAGCCCTGAGCCTGGCTCTAAATGGACTTGGGGACACCGTAATAACCATGCTGACCAACCTGTCAACAATGTGGGGGGTGTCGATAACGCTGGCATATTTCCTACCGCGAATTACCGATCTTGGAGTTTTAGGAGTGAGGTGGGCGATGGTTGCTGGCATAGTAGTAAGGGCAGTTATCTACTCAGCATATTTCAAGGGTGGCTGGTGGAAGAACAAGAAGGTATAGCTAGGTATCAGAACAAATGAGAAATTTGTGACAAAAACAGGTAGTAATAATGATATGTAATAGTGACAGAACTACCTTAAAAGGATAATACTGGCATAAAAAATCAGGGGGTAAGATCAAACTGCGTTGTCAGAGCTTCTTCAGGCAACATGTCGCCCAGGATTCTCTCTAAAGCCATAGTATGGCTGCAGGTACCCCAGCTTGAGAAAAAGTTGCAGGTGCAGTGCCACTTGCCGTCATGGTAACTGGTTTCATAGATGTCATTCTCCCCACGGAACTTCACCGTAAGTTCGGAGAAGGTAACCCGATCTTTTTCCTGGGCATAGCGCTTTGCTTTTTCGATTTTTCCAATCAGGCTAGACTGCATACTCAACCCTCCTTAATTAAGAAAGCACTGGCTAAACAAGCTCAGTGCTTCACTTTAACGCCCATCTTATAATATTTACCACTCGCATATTATTTAATACCCATCAAAATTGTCCTCAATTACCATTATTATAACCCTTTTTTACTGATAAGTCTAGGGGTACCAGCTCGATACCAGCATCAAGTATAGAATTGTTACAATTCACTGATTAAGGTAGAATGGTCAAGAAAAGGTAAAAGGGGACAGCGATAGTGAAAGTATTACTACAGAGGGTCACCGGGGCTTCGGTTTCAGTTGCTGGTAAGGAAGTAGGCAGGATTGGCCGGGGACTTGTTGTTTTTGTCGGTGTGGCAAACGGTGATGCAGAAAAGGATGTAGAGTATCTGGTAGAAAAGATGGTTGGTCTGCGTATTTTTGCTGATCAAGATGGCAAGTTTAACCTATCGGCGCTTGATACTAAAGGCGAGTTGCTTGTGGTCAGTCAGTTTACTCTTCTAGCTGACACCAGAAAGGGTCGTCGTCCCAGTTTTATTGAGGCAGCCCCACCGGAACAAGCTGGATCATTAATCGAGCGGTTTATCAAGCAGGCTCGCGCTACCGGACTTAAAGCGGAAACCGGGCGCTTTCAGGAATATATGCAGGTAGAAATACACAACGATGGTCCGGTAACGATAATGCTTGATAGCCGAGAAAAATTTTAGAAATTGGAATATTTGCAAATATTATCAATTGCAAATGCTTGCAACTATTTTACTTTTATGGTAGAGTTTAGCCAGTCTTATAGATTAGGTTAAGTAGATGGAACAATCTCGGGATATAGTCGGTGAATTGAACAGGCAGGGGTATCGGCTGACGCCCCAGCGGATGATGATACTTTCAGCCATCGTGAATAGCGATAACCACATTAGTGCTGAAGAAATCTATGTTCAGGTGATAGCCAGATACCCTAATATTAATATTTCGACCGTTTATCGTACCCTGGAATTACTGAAAAGGCTTGGTCTAGTTACCGAGACTGACCTTGGGGAAGGTCGAGTAAGATACCACCCGACGGATAAGGGTCACCATCACCACCTTGTCTGCCAGGAATGTGGTGCCATAATTGACCTTGATGAGTCGCTATTGACTCCTTTAAAGAGTGCTCTACTCAGGGAATATAAATTTAGCGCTGACCTCATGCATCTGGCTATCATGGGTCATTGTGTAAATTGTAGTAAGTAAAAATTTTTAGGTGGTTATTGCATATAGTTGCAAATACAATAATTTGCATATATATTTAGGGAGGCTGTTTTCATGAAAAATTTTAGAATTCTTGCTGATACCATTCTAACTCTAATCCTTGTTGCCGCAATTCTGAGTGGTTGTTCAGCGGCAGAACCTGCTAACAAGCTCAAGGTAGTTACCACCACCTCACTTCTAGCTCAGATAGTGGAAAGGGTAGGCGGTGATATAGTTGATGTGGTCAATATTATCCCTCCAGCCCAGTGTCCGGGGCACTTTGATGTCAAGCCGGGCGATATTCAGAAGCTGACCGACGCCAAACTCTTCCTCAGACACGGCTGGCAGGGAGAAATGTTTTCTGATGAATTAGTTGCCTCAGCTAATAACCCTGACCTTACTACGGTTGTAGTAGATGCCGAGGTTGATGGTAATAACAACTGGCTGGTGCCAGCCGTCCAACAGGCGGCGGTAGACAAAGTCGTTGCTGCTCTGTCTCAGGTTGACGGGAAAAATAAGGTTGCTTATAAGAGGTTAGCCAGTCTGTACAAAAAAGTTATTACAGATGAATGGTCTATACAAGAAAAGCGGCTTGAGAATGCTAATCTACAAAATGTAAATGTTATGTGTAACGAACAGTTGACCGGCTTTGTCCAGTGGCTTGGTCTTAATATTGTTGCCACTTATGGAAGGCCTGAGTCACTTACTATCGAGGTGGTGAAGGGACTGGTGGATACGGGAAGGGAGGTGGGAGTAACCTTGATTATTGATAATCTCCAGAGTGGCGCAGACGCCGCAGCTGGCCTGGCTGAGGAACTGGACTGCAAGAGAATTGTATTTACCAACTTCCCGGGTGGCTACGATAACACCGAGACCTGGGAAAAAGCTATTGAATATGACATCGCTCTGGTACTGGAGGTAATAAAGCGATAGAGAGTTACTAAGACCTAAGGGATAAGGTATTGGGTACTACCGTAATAAATATCGAGAATGCCGTGGTTTCATACCGGGAAGATGTTGCTCTTCGGGGTGTGTCACTCAAGGTTGAGTCTGGAGAGTTTGTCGGCATCATCGGTCCTAATGGCGCAGGCAAGACCACTCTTCTTACTATAGTGAACGGACTGGGCAGGCTACTCAGTGGTAAGGTTTGGGTCCTGGGCGATTACCTTACCAGACACAATACCCATTCGTTGAGGAAGAAGGTCGGCTATGTAGCCCAGGTCGAGAATATAGACCCACGGATGCCGATGCATGTCCGTGAGGTGGTGATGATAGGTCGCTACGGGGTACTGGGTCTCCTTAACAAGCCGGGTAAGCGCGACTGGAAAATCGTGGATGAGATGCTGGAGCTGGTGGGAATGACGCATCTTGCCCGGAGACCGATTGGCCACCTTTCTGGTGGTGAGCAGCAGCGCGTCACCATAGCCAGGTGCCTGGCACAGGAGCCGGAGTTGTTCCTGCTTGATGAGCCGACTGCCTCGCTGGACTGGAAGGCACAGACAGAGATACTTGAGCTGGTGAAACAGATCCACAATGAAAGGCATCTGACGACGCTCTTTGTTACTCACGACCTTGACGCAATGCCTCACACCTGCGATCGTGTGGTTCTGATGAAAGATGGGGTAATTATCGGTGACGGCACCCCGGATAAACTCATCACCACGGAAAATCTCAGCTTACTTTATAATATGCCGGCACTACTGGTTGAGGAACGGCGACCCCATATGCATATAAAGGAGCACTAGCTTTGGATTTATCCATCTTCGGCTACCAGTTCATACAGAATGCTATCATCTCAACATTTCTGGGTGGTATTGCCTGTGCTACCATAGGGGTTTTTGTTGTATTGATGCATATGCCCTTTATCGGTGTAGCTATGTCGCACGCTGCCTTTGCCGGAGCATTACTTGGATTATGGCTGGGTTTTAGTCCTCTTATAGGCGCCTTTGCCCTCAGCCTGCTGGCAGCGGCTATCATCGGTCCCCTTGCCGACCGCGGGGAACTAAGTCCGGAGACATCGCTGGGCGTTATCTTCTCCCTGATGCTCGGAGTTGCTTTTCTTTTCATGGGTTTGATGCCCGGTACCAAATCCGGAGCTCTTGAATTGCTGTGGGGCAGCATTCTCACCAATACCAGAGGTGATATCATTCTGCTGGCGGTGGTGGCGGTTGTGGTGGTTGGGCTGGTATCTACCTTTTATAAAGAAATCCAGGCAACTGTCTTTCACCGTGGCATTGCTCTCTCGGTGGGTCTGCCAGCCACGTTGATTTTATATGGCATCCTTTTCTTGACCGGAGCAACGATAACGGCGAGTCTGCGTTCTATCGGCGGTCTACTTATATTCAGTTTGATTTTAAACCCGGCCGCTGCTGCCTATCAGCTTACCTACAGTATGAAGAAGATGTTTCTACTGGCAGCGGCTTTTGGTGTCCTCTCTGGCTGGGCAGGCCTT
>CAYOHA010000072.1:4743-10638 GCA_964403625.1 uncultured Dehalococcoidales bacterium
CTTTTCAATGTTCCCAGCGGTGCCACCATCGTGATTACCTCATCGGTACTCTTTATGATAACAGCTATTTTCTCACCCAAGAAGAAGGTAAAAGGTGGGCAGGAAAAATCCAAGGAGAGTCAAATAGAGGCGAAGCCTCTCTTATAATTAGTCCCTACTTCCCTTATCAAGGGAATGAGGCAGGGGGATAGGTTGTTAAATATTCTTAGGGCATACTTCAACGAAAAAGCAGCTATCTGGGATGAAAATATCTCCGAAAAAGATTCCACCAAACTTGAGGTAATGGCTGCACGTTTAAATATTAAGCCTGGTTCAATGGTGCTTGATGTAGGTACGGGCACAGGCGTATTCCTCCCTTATTTGTTGAGTAATATCGGCAACAAAGGAAAAATTGTTGCCCTTGATTTTGCAGAGGAAATGTTAAAGAAAACCCTGGCCAAGAGCTTTAAGGGAAATATAGATTACCTTCAGGCTGATATCACCAGGATACCACTGCACGATAACATCTTCGATAGTGTTGTGTGCTACTCCAGCTTCCCACACTTTCAAGATAAACCGAAAGCTCTGATTGAAATAAAACGGGTATTGAATCCGGGTGGCAGTTTATTTATCTGTCATACCTCCAGCCGGATTGAAATCAACCACATTCACAATCAAATTGAAATAATGGACAAAGATATACTTCCCGACAGTAAAGAGATGGGATCACTTCTATTTGTAGCTGGCTTTACCAGTATAAAAGTAGAGGACAACATCAATAGCTATCTGGCTAGCGCGGAGAAACCGTGAAATCATTGATTAATATCTATTGACTGGGACACTAAAACCACCCATAATAGACGATAATATGGAAGCCGCCCTAACAGTTTTCTTCGCCCTGATAGGGATGATAATAGCCAGTTTCCTGAATGTCTGCATTGACCGTCTGCCTGAAAATGAGTCACTTATTTTACCTGCCAGTCATTGCTCTTCATGTAACCACCGTCTCTCAGTAAAAGACCTTATTCCTGTCTTTAGCTACTTATGGTTGCGTGGTCGCTGCCGCTACTGCCAGGCTTCCATTCCCAGACGGATACTCTGGGTAGAGATTGGCACTGGAGCTTTGTTTGCCTACCTTTATTGGCACTATGGCCTGACTGCTGAACTGGCCTCTTCTGCTTTCTTTAGCTCTCTACTTATCGTCATCATGGTTATCGATTTAGAACGCGGCCTTATACTCAATAAGCTGGTCTACCCCGGTATTGTTATAGCTCTGATTATTAGTATCTTTCTGCCACCATATATTAAACAAGCAGCTATTGGTGGCGGTATCGGTTTCGCACTGTTTATACTGATAGTCCTTGTTTCCAGAGGGGGGATGGGATGGGGAGATGTTAAACTTGCAACCCTGCTTGGACTACTAACGGGTTATCCTCTGGTATTCATTGCTCTGCTACTGGCCATAATCTCCGGTGGCTTAACAGCCATCGTTCTATTACTATTAAAGATAAGGGGACGTAAGGAACCTATCCCTTTCGGTCCTTTCCTCTCGTTGTCCACAATAATAACCCTGTTATGGGGGAATACTATCTTCAACTGGTACTTGGATTTTTTCATCTACTGTAATTTAGTTTACTAGACACTCTCTCAAAACGCTATTCCGAGCATGCCTCTTGACAAATAGAGTATAATAGTACTATAGTAATAGCCCTAAAGTAGTAGATATCAAGAGGTGGTGAAGATGGAGCGGCGAAGGTCTAATATCGAAGTAATAGCTGATATACTACGACTCGGTGAAGCTGGGAAGACCGAGATAATGTATAGTGCTAATATGAGTTACTTTCAGCTACAGAAGTACCTCACCTTCATGCTACAACTAAACCTGATAGATAAAGTAAAAGTGGGAAATCCCATTGTAACCTATCGAGTCACTGAAAAAGGACTCAAGCTGCTTAGAAATATAGATACTATTCTACAATTGCTTGAACTCAGGAACGAAACTGAAATTTCTTAAATTCTAAGAGTATGACGAAAGGATAATGGAGGATAGATTGAATGTCTGAGAAGAGAATGCTGATAATGCCGGCAGAGATTATTGATAAGATTGACAGTAATCGTGGCGATATGAGCCAGGCTGAATTTATTAGTTTCCTGATTGACAGCCGGTTAGGAAAAGAGTCCAAAGAACCAAAGTATATCACTAAGGAAGAACTTCGGTCATTTGAACAAGATATGAGGAAACTCTTTAGAAGTTTCCTTGACTTTTTCATCAACTACGGACTGGAACTAGGCAAACAATCACCAGGTATAGAATTCGAAGAACTGACCAACAAACTACAGGGCCTTCAAAAAGACCTAGATCCAGACGGCAACGAGAAGAAAGGCACCATCAAGTGGAAATAGTCTCTCAATTCCCTTAACATCCGGTAAACCCTTGATGTAATCCCCCTTCTTTAAAGAAGGGGGATTTTTTATTTACAGCTATCTCAAACCGAGTTGAATAGAACATTGTTCTAGATTATTAAACCTTCCCCCAGCCAGCATAACGTGCCATATTTGAGTGGGAGTAAAAATATGGCGACACTCAGTGAACTACTCAAAGAAGGCAAGCACGAAGAACTCTGGCAGAAGTGCTGTGGATTTATTGACCTGAGTCTCGGGGACTTCATGAAGATTCAACGGCGGCTGCTACTAGAGCAACTGGAAATGTTAAAGACTTGTGAACTAGGTCAATATATTATGAACGGAGCTAATCCTAGAAACCTAGACGAGTTTCGTAAGCAAGTACCCCTGACTACTTATGACGATTATGTACCTTACCTCCTTGATAAAAAAGAAAGATCATTACCCTTTAAGCCAGCCCTGTGGCAATACACCTCGGGTAAATCCGGAGTATATCCCTACCGGTGGGTCCCAGTCACCAGCAGGCAACTCAAAGAGATAGAGTCGTTGCTGTTTGCCATGTTATTTTTCTCCGGTTGCAAACAACGAGATGAAATCGTCTATAAGGAGCACGATAAAGTACTCTATGGCATGGCCCCGCCTCCCTACGCTACTGGCACAATGGCCCGCGTCTTCCCCTACGAGAGATTTGATTTCCTGCCACCAATAAAGGAAGCGGAAAAAATGCATTTTGAGGAAAGGGTGCAGCAAGGTTTTGAGATGGCTTTGTCGGAGGGCTTAGATGTATTCCTTGCCCTCTCAAGTGTTACAGTTGCCATAGGTGACCGTTTCAGCCAAAAAAGTAAAAAATATAACATTAATGCTTTGCTTAAAAGACCAAAAGCAATGCCTCGCTTAGCTTTAGGACTAGTTAAAAGCAAGCTGGCTCGTCGTTCTCTAATGCCCAAGGATTTGTGGTCACTTAAAGGTTTAATCACTTTCGGTATCGATAGCTCTATCTATAAAGAGAAAATCAAAGAAATGTGGGGTGTGGAGCCCCTCGAATTCCACGGTTGTACTGAGGCTATTTTGATAGCAATGCAGACTTGGGACCACCAGAGTATGACCTTCATACCCCAGCTTAATTTCTTCGAGTTCATTCCTGAAGAGGAAAGTATCAAATCCCGAAAAGACCCATCTTATCAACCACCAACCATTTTACTGGACAGTGTTAAACCAGGCAAATACGAACTGGTCATCACCAGTTTACACGGCGGCCCATTCGTTAGGTATCGACTGGGACACCTCATCGAAATAACCTCTCTTCGTAATGAACGACTTAACATTGACATCCCTCAAATGGTCTTTCTCACCAGAGTAGACGATCAGATTGATATTGCCGGTTTTACCCGGCTCTCAGAGAAGATTATCTGGCAAGCCATAGAAAACAGCGGTCTACCTTACACGGAGTGGACAGCCCGTAAAGAGACCAAGGACAAACCAGTCCTTCACCTGTATATTGAATTTAAAGAAAATGGATTCAACACTGAACAGATAGCTGCTATTATCCATGAGGAACTTAAAAAACTTGATACTCCATATGCCGAACTGGAATCCTTCATCGGTTTAAGGCCTTTGAGTGTTACTCCACTTCCCGAGAACGCTTTTCAGATATATAAGCAGAGACAACAAGCAATCGGTGCTGACTTACTCCAACTCAAGCCACCTCATATCAATCCCTCTGACGAAGATATTAACTTCTTACTTAATCCTTCAGTCGTAATACCAGCAATAGTCGAGCAAATGGTTAAAGTATAAAAAATCCTCTAGTTTTTATCCTCCCATCAGTCAATAATAAAAGCAGGTTGTGTTATAATCTTTACAACCTGCTTTCATCTCAGTAATTATGCCTCTTTCAGGTGTTTTATCAAATAGTCTTAACAGCGATTACTATACAGTTCCGATCGTGAACCGCCAGTCCAATAGGTCGACATAAGTATACCGAGGGGCACAAATGATATCTCTCCTCTTGAGAATTATATTTAATGCTTCATTAGCGGTAAGTATCGAAGCCAAACCAACACCTATACTAATCGTTGGGACCGGTCTTTTTCCCTCGTATATCTCTGTTAGGGTATCCTGCGTCACCACGGAAGCATATGATGGTATCACAGGAATAACTCTCTCCAAAGGCAAACGAAGCGATGTTACATTCTCTAAGTCTATATTTGAAGGCAGTTTGTTATATTCCTCCAAGGTAAGCCCTTCAGGGTCAAAAATTACCACAAGAGCACCGAAACCTATAGCACTGGCGAAACAATAATATATCCCTCTCTTTCGAGCCGCTCTCTGTAAAAGAATCGACTGCTTGAATAAACCAAAGTCCATTTCGTCAATCACTAAATCACAGTCTTCGACAAATAGACATATGTCATTTTCAGTCATCAAACCAACGTCACTATACAATATCTGAGCCTGCGGATTGATATCTTTGAGCAGGACAAAAATTTCTCTAGCTTTATTCCGACCTAGATTAACCATAGAGGAACCAAACTGCCGATTAAGGTTGCTTTCTTCAAAAACTCCGGGATCAGTGAGTTTGAGTCGACCTACACCAAGCCTTATCAGCCTTTCCGCTAAAAGACCACCAACCCCTCCCATACCGGCAATCGCTACGGTGGTACCACGAAGCTTGTCCTGCTCGGACTCGGTAAGGATTCCTATATTTCTGAAGAAAATTCCCCTGTATTTATCATCCATATTAAAGATAAGCCTAACCAACTATCCCATTATTTGTCAAATTATGGTTGAAAAATATGCCATATTTAGGCTATGTACAGTGTCTTTATGTATCTACATCCCGAAAGGTTTATCCATATTGTTCATGATGTCATACTTCTTTATCTTATTGACAAGGCTGCGGTTATTAGGCATAATTGCGAAGATAACCATATAGAAGGTAACGACTGTACTACTTATTCAGACTTACCAGTAAGGGGTAACCGTAAAGTGAATCCTTGGGCAATAATACCGTTACTAAGTTTAATTACTTTTGCTATTTTATTGCTATTTATCCTACCACAAGCTAGAAGACGAGTTACTGGCATATTTGCCATATTTCTTTTCGCTTCCGCAGCCTGGAGTTTCTGTGCTTTTATGCTTGACTACAATTTATCTGCCTCCATCTCGTATTTAATCTTCTGGAATGGATTGGTAATTACAGCAATCCCGTGGGTAGCCGTCTGCTACTATCATTTCATCAGGGCTTATAACAACAAACCGGCCGGGCCAGGGGTATATCTCGGATATGTATTTGTCTTAATCATTCTGGCTTTTTCTCTGAGTGGCAACGTGGTTAAGGATGCATATATGGTTAATGGGTTCCTGTATCACGAGATTAAACCTTGGGATTATGTAATAGCTGTTGTCCTTGTTCCCGTTACCACATTTACAATAGTAATGCTGGTACAAAGGTATCGCCACTCCACTGATCCCACCGACCGCAACAGAACAATGTATTTGATGGTTGGCTGG
>CAYOHA010000073.1:0-10621 GCA_964403625.1 uncultured Dehalococcoidales bacterium
TGGCGTAAGAGCGGATAGTTGCCATCGGCTTGAGTCCGAGCGCTTTTGCCCTGTCTGCCGACATAACGACCAGGGCTGCGGCCGCATCAGTAATTGCCGAGGCATTACCGGCCGTAATACTGCCTGTCGGTTTAAATGCGGGCGCTAACCTGCCGAGAAGCTCCATAGAGGTCTCTCTTGGGTGCTCATCGGTATCAAATAACTTCTTCTCTCTTTTCACCATAATTTCAACAGGGACTATTTCTTCCTTGAATATACCCGCTTTTGTTGCTGCCAGAGCTCTATTGTTACTCTCCAGAGCGAACTGGTCCTGCTCCTGCCGGGTAATACCATACTTCTCGGCGATATTCTCTGAGGTTATTCCCATATGGTAGTTATAAAATATCTCCCAGAGGCCATCGTAGACCATACCGTCAACCAACTCAGTATTGAACATTCTGGCTCCCCACCTGGCTTTGGGCAGATAGTAGGGGGCAGAGCTCATATTTTCTGTGCCACCAGCAACGATAACCTCGGCATCACCGGCTTTTATTGATTGGGCTGCCAGGGTTACCGCTTTCATACCCGAGGCACAGATTTTGTTCACGGTATAAGCATTTACTTCTTTAGGTACCCCAGCATAGATGGAAGCCTGACGGGCCACATTCTGTCCCTGACCAGCCTGAAGAACATTGCCCATAATAACTTCATCTACAGCCACTTCCTTCAGTGAAACATCCCAGTCAGAATACTTCTTTTCCAGCTCAATCATACCCAGGTCTTTGAGTGTTGCCGGCGCACGGCTTAATACCTCGGCATCTACCTTTGGTCTCAAGCCTGCCTTCTTAAGAGCTCCTTTAATGGCTATGGCTCCCAGTTTTATCGCCTGGATATCCTGTAGTGAGCCACCAAAGTTGCCTATCGCAGTCCTTACTCCACTGACAATTACAGCTTCTCCCATTAATCATCTCCTTTCTTAATAATAGTTGTTTATTATTTATTGTAATCGTAGAAACCCTTTTTAGTCTTCTGTCCTAACCAGCCTGCCGAAACCATCCTCCTCAGTAGAGGCGGGGCAACGAACTGGTCATCCTGAAGGTCTTTATAAATACCATCAGCCATTGACAGGACAACATCATTACCAATCAGGTCAGCCAAGGTCAGTGGCCCCATCGGATGGTTCAAACCAAGGGTTATCGCGGTATCAATATCCTCTCTGGTAGCAATCCCGCTCTCCAACAAACGCATAGCATTGAGCATAAATGGTACTGCCAGACGGTTGACGATAAAGCCTGGTGTATCGGGAATTAGAACAGGAGTCTTACCTATAGCTTTGACGAATGATACGCAGGTATCAACTGTCTCTTTACTGACCGTAATCGGGCGTACAATCTCCACAAGTTTCATTGCCGAGGCTGGATTAAAGAAATGCAGTCCCAGTACCTTATCAGGTCTCTTGGTTACTGCTGCCATCTCGACCACGGGTAGGACTGAGGTATTGCTGGCTAAAATAGTATGCGCAGGGCAGATAGCATCCAGTTCGACAAACGCCTTTTTCTTGACCTCCAGGTCTTCGACGGCAACCTCGATCACCAGGTCACAGTCATTGAAGTCCTTGACGTTAGCGGTACCCTTAATCCGGCTAATGGCTGCTTCTTTGTCCTCCTTGGAAAGCCGGCCTCTTTCGACACTTCGACCGAGTGCGGCATCGATAGACGCAATCGTCTTTTTAGCACGCTCCTCACTCCTCGAGGAACCTATTACCTGGTAGCCTGCTTGAGCACATACCTGGGCAATACCACGGCCCATAGATCCGGTAAAGCCAAGTATACCGACCTTCTTTATTTCCATTATTACTCCTTTCCTTTTTTAGAATTAAGTTAGCTCGCCTTAAATTCTGGTTTTCTTTTCTCGATAAATGCGGAAGATCCTTCCTTATAGTCTTCAGTGTTTAAAAGATAATCAAAAAATGAACCTTCCAACCGCAAGCCATCCTCTAGGGGTAAGTTATATCCCCTGAGCATCGCTTGTTTTGCCGCTCTCACTCCTAGAGGCCCGACCTGGCAGATAGCTTGAGCATACTCCTTGGCTGTAGATATAAGCTCATCTCGCGGGACAACTTTATTTACCAGTCCTATGCGGTATGCTTCCTGAGCATCGATAGGCTTTCCTGTGAGCAATAGCTCGGACGCTTTTGCCCAGGGGATGACACGGGGTAGTCTCTGGGTTGCTCCCCAGCCTGGCATAAGACCTAAAGATACCTCGGGTGTGCCCAAACTGGCATTCTCTGAAGCTA
The DNA here is from genome assembly GCA_964403625.1 of uncultured Dehalococcoidales bacterium. GTDB lineage: Bacteria > Chloroflexota > Dehalococcoidia > Dehalococcoidales > UBA2162 > CAYOHA01. Next base: position 2,276 of record CAYOHA010000073.1, read on the forward strand.
TCCTTATGTCACAGGCCAGGGCTATTTCCAGACCTCCACCGAGAGCTAAGCCATTGATAGCGGCAATGAGAGGTTTCCATAAATCAAGTCCGTACTTTGGGGCAGCTGGCCATAGCCAGTGACTGCGTTCCTTCATATATGGTAATGTATCTCTAACATCAGCGCCAGCGCAAAAAGACCTGTCACCAGCCCCTGTAATAATACCCACCCAGAGTTCAGGGTCATCACGGAAGTCTACCATCGTTTTGTTTAGTGCCTGCCACGTCTCCACATCTATGGAGTTAAGAGCTTTTGGGCGATTAATCGTGATAAAGGCTATTCTATCTTCTTTCCTGTAGTCGATGGGCATAATAAGACTCCTATAAAAATATTTAAGGATCTGTTGGCAGCGAAAGTCGGGTTAATTTTAACAAAGCTCTTTTATACTGTCTACACAGATCCACCATTGTACTGTCGTTGTTTATCCTTCGTAGTTGCTATACAGGTGTTTTCTTTCTGACTATGATTCACAGCTAGGAAAATTTTAACCCCAAAACCAGAAAGCACTGCCGGTAATTACCATAATCAGACCGAGAACAATAGATATCCAGCCGCCTGCCTGTAAAGCGCCGAATTGTGGACGTCTTGGCCAATGGTCCAGATATTCTCTGATATCACGACGGGTGGACATAGCTTTAAAGTATCCTTTTTCCTCGTTTTTACCCCATAAAAGTGCACCCAGTCCGAGAAGGATAAATAACCCGCCCACCCCAATCAGTGCAAATATACTATAGTCAGACATTCCTGGTACCCAAATACAAGGAGTTATTTAGTCCACTATATACACTTTTTTAACACTGTTTGCAACTATACAATTTCAGCAGTAGCCCCGGCTTCTTCCAGTTTCTTTTTAGCCGCAGCAGCCTCGTCCTTATTAACGCCTTCTTTTACTGGCTTAGGAGCACTTTCTACTAGGTCTTTGGACTCCTTCAGTCCTAGAGTAGTAAGTTCCCTAACCGCTCTGATGACACTGATTTTATTAGCCCCTACTTCCTTGAGAATTACGTTGAACTCCGTTTTTTCTTCTTCTTCGACTGGTGCTGCAGTTTCAGTTGGTGCTGCCGTTGTCGTTGTGGCTACAACAGGAACAGCAGCCGTAACTCCGAACTCAGTCTCCAGAGCCTTCACCAGTTCTGCCAGTTCGAGCACAGTCATGTTTTTTATGGTATCCATGATGTCATCGATGGCTGCCGTCTTTTTTGTTTTTTCTGTTTTCTTGGCGGCTGCTTTTGGTTTGCTCGCAGTAACACCGGCTTGCTTAGCTTCCTCTACACTCTCTTGTTTGGTCGTTTCTTCATTTTCTACCATTTTATTTTCCCTCCAGTTGCTGAATTTGTGCTTGTAATACACCTATAAGCCCCCGTATTGGGCTGGTGAGACAATTAACTAGACCTGAAACTGGGCTTTTCATCTGGCCCAGAACCCTGGCGAGTAATACTTCCCTTGATGGTAATGTTGAAAGGGACATCACCTCCTCCGGAGTGAGTAATCTATTGCCTGAAAAACCTCCCTTAATAGGCAAGGTTATTTTAGAATCACGAATATGACCTAAAAGGGCTTTAACTGGTGTAGTCATATCACTATAGCCAAGGGCAATAGCTATTGGGCCTTCAACACCGCTAACCGGGTCATCCTTGCCGGTTCTGGCTAAGGCAATCCGGGCAAGTGTATTCTTTACTACTTTATACTCGCCGCCGGACTCTTGTAGTCTACGACGTATAGCAGTTACCTCGGAAGTTTTCAGTCCCCGGTAATCTGTTAAAATACCGATAGTACACCGGGAAAAGGTTTCCTGTAGACTGTCAATGATTTGTGCTTTCTTTTCTTTAGACATCTTTCATACATCTCCTATTTAGTGTCTCGGGGAATATTATTAAAAAAGTCCTTATGCTGACTGCACAAGGACTTACTATTAAGCTACTCAAGTTTCTATTTTCTTGCTTTGAAATGTACTAACTTAGCTTATTTTACCTCGGCAGGCACATTCTTTAAGTCTTAAATGACACCCGCTATCTCAGGATAATACTGAGTTCAGCTAAATATTTCTGAATCAGGGCTGTTGAAATTCGTACGAGACCTTGTCTCCGGGAAGTTTCACTGGAACTATCTTGAGTTCCATCCCTGGTTTAATATCACCCTCCTTAATATCCTTACTCAGACGGCCAAAGACTCTTAGTCCGTCTCCGAATTCGGTGATCACCAGCGTGTAGGGAGCTTGATCCTCAAATCCAGATGGACCATATTGAACAACGGTATAGGTTACCAGTTTACTATTATTTTTTAGATCGACCCATTCTATATCACTGATCAAGCATTTCGGGCAGTCTACTTTTGGTGGGAAATAGGAAGTCCCGCACTTCTTACACCTGGTTGTCATAACCTTGCCCTGTTGCAGATAGTTAACAAAATCCACAGCTTTAGTTTCACTTGTGAAGCTAACGGTACCAAAATTCTCGAAACCCATCTGTTTATCTCCTTAGAATAACTACGTTTCCGTATTGCCCAACCCCGCCGATATTATGGACTAATCCTATTTCGGCATTTTTTACCTCGGCTTCTTCTGCCTCTCCTCTCAGCTGCCGGACTATGGTTCTAACCTGAGAGCCGCCGGTAGCCCCGATTGGGTGGCCTTTAGACAATAGTCCGCCGTCAACATTGACCGGTATCTTTCCATCAGCATAGGTCTGTTTCTCTTCGATAAGCCTGGGCCCCTCGCCAGGTTTAGCAAAGCCAAGGTCTTCATAAGCCAGAATCTCGGATATGGTAAAACAGTCATGGACTTCAGCGACATCAATATCTTGCGGACCAATGCCTGCCATTTCGTAGGCTTGTCTGGCAGCGTCCTGAGCACAGGTTAGACCGGTGACTGATTTCCTCCCTGACATGGTCATCGTATCTGTTGCGGCTCCCATACCAATAATCCAGATAGGAATTCTAGCTATGCTTTTAGCTATATCCGCTTTTGCTACGATGATGCAGGAAGCACCATCAGCATTGGCGCAGGCATCAAACATCTTCAGAGGAGTGGCTATAACTGCTGAGGTTAAAACTTCCTCCAGGGTTACTATTTTACGGTAGGTGGCTTTAGGATTTTTAGCACCATAACTGGCATTTTTCACTCTAACTTTAGCTAACTGTTCCTCAGTAGTCCCGTACTTAGCCATATGAGCCTGGGCAAACATTGCGTAACCAGAAGGCATCGTGATGCCAAAAGGTGATTCCCACATTATATCGGCTCCCCGGCCCATTCTCTCCGCTGCATCACGAGAACTCAACTCTGACATTTTCTGAAAGCCTATAACGGCGACAACTTTGTGTAGGCCGGACTTTATCAGTGACCAGGCGATTCTCAAACCGGTGGTGCTGGATGAACATACACTTTCAACGTAGAAGGCTGGTTTTGGTGTAAATCCCAGATACTCTGAAATTAATCCTGAGGGAGTACGTTGTTTGTCATATTCGGGTGCCGAACAGGTGATGGAGGCATCTATATCCTTGTTAGTAATATCCAAGCCTTCCATCGCCTCTTTATAGGCATCAAAGCATAGTTCTCTAATAGATACACCACTTCTACGAACAAAATTACTCTGTCCTACCCCTACAATGGCAACATCTTCCATAAATGTGTCTCCTTCAATTCACGCCATCTTATTTTTATCGTTTCTTATTAACTGGCACTTAAAGTCATGGTTGGTTTAAGGTCAAGTTTTATCCCGGTTCCCATAGTGCTGGTTAGATAGGCAGTCTTTATGTACTGGCCTTTACTACCGCTGGGTTTAGCTTTGATTACTGCCTCTACCACCGCCATCAGGTTTTCTAACAATTTATCGTTATTGAAGCTAACCTTACCTAGAGGTAAGTGAATGATTGCTGTACGGTCGAGTTTAAATTCCAGTCTGCCCTTTCTGGCATCTCCGATTGCCCTGGCAAGGTCATTGGCGGCAACAACAGTCCCTGATTTAGGATTGGGCATAAGTCCTTTTCTACCAAGAATTTTACCCAGCTTACCTACTTTGCTCATCATATCAGGAGTAGCAATAGCTGTATCGAATTCTGTCCACCCCTCTTCTATCTTTTGAACTATCTCGTCGCCACCGACAAAATCAGCTCCAGCTGATTCAGCAAGCTTAGCTGCTTCTCCCTGAGCAAAAACTAGTAAACGTACCGGCTTTCCCAATCCATGTGGTAGCAGGGTGACGCCACGTACTTGCTGATTGGCATTCCTGGGATCAAGGCCCATTCTAAGGTGAAGTTCAACAGTCTCGTCAAATCCGGCATGAGCCATCTTTTTAGCTAGTTCAATACCCTCCTGGGGAGAATAACTCTTTGCCCTGTCCAGTAATTTAACTGCCTCTTGATATTTCTTCCCGCGTCTTGTCATTTTTTATTCTACCTCGATTCCCATACTCCTGGCTGTACCCTCAATAATCCGCTCTGCTCCCTCAATACTGGTGGCACTAAGGTCTTTAGCTTTAAGCTGGGCTATTTCACGTAGTTTTTCCCGGGACAGCTTGCCTACTTTTTCACGGCCAGAGTCACCTGATCCCTTTTCTATCCCTAATGCCTTTTTCAGTAAATCCGCTGCCGGTGGCATTTTGGTAATGAAGGTAAATGACCTGTCTTCGAAGATGGTAACTTCGGCCGGAATGATAGACCCGGCCTGTGAAGCGGTACGCTCATTGTACTCTTTACAAAAAGCCATAATATTTACTCCATGTTGGCCTAAGGCTGAGCCTACTGGAGGGGCTGGATTTGCCTTACCAGCTGGAATCTGCAGCTTGATTATGGCTTTAATCTTTTTTGCCACTTTCTTCTCCTTAAAAAATCAGATTGTCCTAAAGCTTCTCCACCTGGAGGAAGTCGAGTTCTACAGGTGTCTCACGTCCAAAAAGGGAAAGAAGTACTTTAACTTTACCTTTATCAGCACTTATTTCATCCACGATCCCTACAAAATCAGTAAAAGGACCATCGGTAACTCGTACACTCTGCCCTTGTTTAAAGCCTACCTTCACCTTTGGAGTTTCAGCATCCATTTGTTTTAAAATCTTGTTGACCTCTTCCTCCTTTAGTGGTATTGGCTTATTGCCACTACCGACAAACCCGGTAACACCAGGAGTGTTTAGCACGATGTTTAAACTCTGGTCACTCATTCGCATTTTGACCAGAACGTAACCGGGTAGTATCTTTTTTGCTACTGTACGCTTTTGCCCGCCTCTGACCTCCACCTCTTCCTCAGTAGGTACAACTATCTGGGATATCTCATCCTCAGAGTCGATGAGTTTGATACGTTGCTCTAAATTCTTTTTTACCCGGTCTTCGTGCCCGGAGTAGGTATGAATCACAAACCAGTTTTTCCCGTTCTCGCCCACAAATAACCTCATTAAGCTATATATTATAAAAAAACTCTTTTACTATCCGGTGAATTTCAGTGCTTCGGTCAATTTGAGTAACAATACTATTCTACCCACCGAGGAAAAGGTCATTAACGAGTCTGGTGAAACCGTAGTCGATGACTCCCAGGATAAGGGCAACAAAAATAATAATAAGTAACACCAGACCTGTTAAGTATGCCCATTCCCGTTTGGTGAGCCAGGTCACCTTTTTTAACTCGGCTAAAGTCTCGCTAAAGAATGTAAATCTTCTGCCTTTCGCTTTGGCAGTAGCCCCGCGTTGTTTCATAAAAATTATTGTTTATTTCACAGGCACGTAGTATTTTTAGCACTACTGTTAATGAGACTCTATAATCTCCTCTAAAACCTGCTTCTTATTAACCTCTTTTTAATATTAACCGGACAAGTCAATCTATTATGATTTATCTTATCTCTCTATGGAGCTGGTAAGTACGACAACGGGGACAAAACTTTCTAAGCTCTAGCCGCTGAGAGTCATTCCTTCTGTTTTTAGTTGTGGTATATGTCCTCTCTTTACATTCGCTACAGGCGAGAGTGATAATGATTCTGTTCTCTGATTTTTTTGCCATTTTATTCTGTTATTTTTTAAGTAGTCTTACTCGATAATGCGACTGAAAGCTCCTGCGCCGACTGTTTTACCTCCCTCACGAATAGCAAAACGAAGTCCTGTCTCCAAGGCTACCGGATAGATAAGAGTTATCTTCATAACTACATTATCTCCAGGCATAGCCATCTCTGCTCCTTCGGGTAGTTGAATGGATCCGGTCACATCGGTAGTCCTGATATAAAACTGAGGTTTGTATCCATTGAAGAATGGAGTATGCCGTCCACCCTCTTCCTTACTCAGAATATATACCTGGGCTTCAGCGACAGTATGTGGTTTAATGGAGCCAGGTGCTGCCAATACCTGTCCTCGTTCTATTTCTTCACGGTCTACGCCACGGAGCAGAATACCTACTGCATCACCGGGTTCGGCGTAATCAAGGGTCTTGTGGAACATTTCCAGGCTGGTTGCAACCACTCTACGTGGCTCATGATGCAGACCGACAATCTCAACCTCGTCTCCTGCTTTGACTATACCTCTCTCAACTCTTCCCGTAGGAACAGTACCCCTACCTTTGATACTGAAGACGTCCTCCACCGGCATTAAGAATGGCTGATCCTTAGCCCGAACCGGTGTAGGAATATACGAATCAATGGCATCAATAAGTTTCCAGATACCACCGCACCACTGACAATCCCTCTTACCGCAGCCACATTCAAGAGCCTTAAGAGCGCTGACTCGCAATACTGGTATTTCATCTCCAGGGAAGTTGTATTTTTTAAGGAGCTCTCTAACCTCTATTTCTACTAACTCTAAAAGCTCTTCATCCTCCATCATATCGATTTTATTAATAGCAACTACCATATATGGGACTTCCACTTGGCGAGCAAGCAGAAGGTGTTCTCTCGTTTGAGGCATTGGGCCATCAGGGGCGGCAACTATTAGTACTGCCCCGTCCATCTGGGCAGCCCCGGTGATCATATTCTTGATATAGTCAGCATGTCCTGGGCAGTCAATATGAGCATAGTGCCGCTTCTCAGTCTCATACTCTACATGAGAAATAGAAATGGTAAGTCCTCTTGCCTTCTCTTCTGGCGCGGCATTGATTTCATCAAAAGAAGTAAATTTCGTAGTTCCTGCCTTTGATAAGACCAAAGTTATCGCCGATGTAACTGTTGTTTTACCATGGGCGACATGACCGATGGTACCTACATTACAGTGTGGTTTAGTACGCACAAATTTCTGTTTTGCCATTTTATCCTCCCTTTACTCTAAGCCCACAACCAGATTCGAACTGGTGACCCCATTCTTACCAAGAATGTGCTCTACCGACTGAGCTATGTGGGCAACTCGTCTTATTATACAGATATTATAAGGCTACTGTCTAGTCAAATTCGTGTTCTGATGGTGGAGAGGGCAGGATTCGAACCTGCGAAGCCCGTCAGGGCGGCAATTTTACAGACTGCTCCGATTAACCACTCCGGCACCTCTCCAGATATTACTGCTAATAGTAATATACGCTAGCCCGAGAGGGGAGTCGAACCCGCTAACCTACCGATTACAAGTCGGTTGCGCTGCCATTGCGCTACTCGGGCGTATTTTAATGTTTCATTCTCTACAAAATGACATAATTATATTATATACCGAGAAAGTCCTTGGAAGCGTCTTCAAACAAACCCATCCACCCCTCAGCAATCCCCCATGACCTCCCCTGAATAACGCCATTTTTAGGAAATGACGTGAGTATTATAGAATCGAACGGAATAAAAGTCAAGCTTACCCGCTTTATTCTAGCTGTTGGCTGTAAAACCTTTTCCTAATAGATTGACATAAAAATATATATTATATTAATATTTCGTTAAATATGACATATTAATGTTCTATTTTATATAATATACTTTTTAATAAGGTTGGAGTGAGATGAAAATAAATCGACTACTTGAAATAACTCTGATTCTACTAAATAAAAGCACTGTCACAGCAAGAGAGCTAGCCGACAGGTTTAATGTTTCTACAAGAACCGTATACCGTGATATTGATGTACTTTCCACCGCGGGTGTACCGGTATTTACGAATAAGGGGAGTGGTGGAGGAATATCACTGCTGGACAATTATGCTATAAATAAGGCACTTCTAACCGATCACGAACGTGACGGTCTTCTTTTGGCTCTGAAGACACTACAAGCCACCAAGTACCCGGAAATCGATGTTATTTTGGAAAAAATCGGGGCGGTATTTAAGAAGGCAACTTCTATAGATTGGGTACAGATCGAGTTTTCACCATGGGGCAGTGGACCTAACGAAGAAAATAAATTTATCTAATTATTTTATTGAATCGTTCGATTCTCCTTA
>CAYOHA010000074.1:0-10575 GCA_964403625.1 uncultured Dehalococcoidales bacterium
CTTCGTCGGACAACGGTTCTTCTATTGTTATCGTGGCGTATTTATCCGCCGTCAGAATGAGCAAACCCAAATCATCATATTTTGTCTTTGCCATATTATTTCACATTCCTTCCTTATTCCCTTATTAAGCCATTTTACGGGAATGCATAATTGTTTCAATTATAGTTTGTACCGTCAATTTCCCGGTGATTACGAGTAACTTCCCCTATATTTTTAAACAGGATATAGTATAATGAAACCGCTTTTGAAATTTCTATATTAGTTCAGAGTAATGATTAAGGAGGCATTGGATGTTACTAACAAATAGAGTAGCCGTTATCACCGGAGGGGCGAGGGGGATGGGAAGGGCGATTGCCCTCAGGTTCGCTGACGAGGGTTGTTCATCCGTAATCGTTGATGTCCTTGATAAGGAAGGAGCAAGAACGGTAGAGGAAATCAAGAAAAAAGGGCGAGACGCAATTTTTGTGCATTGTGACGTCTCGGATAGCCATCAGGTGAAGAATATGGTAACTCAGGCAACTGGCAAATTCAAAAAAATAGATATTATGGTCAACTGCGCCGGTATAGGTACTAATCCCACACCTCTTGAGGAAACCACCGAAGAAGAATGGGACAGGGTGATGGATATAAACTGCAAAGGAACATTTCTCTGTATCCAGGCAATTGCCCCACACTTCAAAGAAAACAAATACGGCAAAATAATCAATATTGTCTCCGTAGCTGCCTTTGAGAGTGGAGCTATTAACTTCCATTACCACGCTTCAAAAGCGGCGCAATGGTCGGTTACACGTTCAGCCGCTGCCGCACTGGCTCCCTATAATGTCTGTGTTAACGCTATTCACCCCGGGATGATTCTCACCGATATGTCAGCGGTCTTTTCGGGTCCGGGCGTGAAAGATGTAGTAGCTCATCAAACCGGGATGGCACAACGTTCCGTCCCTCTAAGGAGAATGGGAACAACTGAGGATATCGCTAAAGCAGCCTTGTTCCTGGCTTCCGAAGAATCGTCATACATCACGGGAGATAGCATCTGTGTCAGTGGAGGCTCTGGACTATTCTCTTCCGGACCGGGCGGGGGACCACCCGGTAATTAGCTTATCAAAGACATATTTACCAACTGATTCTTTTACTTTACTAAAGAAGGAGAATTTAAAAAATGGCTAAAGGAGAATATAGGAAACTATTTGTTGAACCATCTATGCCAACCGGAGATTTCCCGCCAAAAGCACCGAGAGTGGTATTCGATAGTGAAGCCGTGTTTGGTGATACCACTTTCGGCTTTAGATATTCCTATTTCACCGGACCACCGTTTCAGTTTGAAGAACCTCATAAACACGACTATGACCAGTTCCTTTGTTTTCTCGGTACTCCGGAGAATGCGAGGGAATTTGACGCTGAAGTCGAGGTATCGCTGGGCGATGAAGGTGAAAAATATTTAGTCGATAAGACCACAATTGTCCATATCCCGGCGGGATTAACTCACTGTCCGTTAAACTTCAAGAGGGTTGATAAACCTGTTTTACTAGTAAATATTACACTCTCACCTAAATATGTTAAAAAGACAACACCTAAATAGCATGTGATACTTTATGACCACCACAACTTCAAGGGAGGTTTATATGACTCAGGATGAACTCGGGAAAATGAAGAAGACTCTTGAAGCGTTGATGAAAAGGGTCCAGGTCCTGGAGGATATCGAGGAAATCCAAAAACTGCAAAGAAACTACGTCTACTGGATGTGTAACCTGCAATGGGATGAAATGTTAAACTGCTTCACCGAAGATGCTACTCTTAATGTACAGGGGGAGCGACCGCGAAAGGGTACGAAAGAAATCGCCGACTTGTTTCATAGTGTTCTAGCCAAAAGGATTACTCTGAAAGACGGTCATATGGTAGGACAACCGGTAATCTCTGTAAACGGAAACAGGGCGAAGGGATACTGGATACTATATCTATACTTTTCTGAACCTTCGATTCGATGGATGCAAGGGCGACAGGAATGTGTATATATAAAAGTGAATGGTAAGTGGAAATTCAATTCAATGCAGTTCATTAATCCCTGGCCAATATTGCCTGTTAATAATAAATAGACTGATAAAAAGGAGGTGCTAAGACTATGACGGAAAAGGTAGTAAAGTTTGCCTGTCCCTATTGTAATCAGGACTTTGATACTCTCAGCACCCTAGAAGAATTCGATAGTCTCAGTGCCTTGCAAGCCCATCTTGAGACGGCACATCCACCTAGGACACAGACAGAACCAGTATGGGGAAGAGAAATTTACCCGCCTCCAACCGGGGTTGGCTTTATCGAAACTGATGACCTGAAATGCTGTGGCTGCGGACTCTGCGCTGAAGCCTGTTCAATACAGCACTTCGGAGTAATTAATAAAAGCCTTGCCAGAATATATGTGCGTAAATTCCTTTTACCTCTACCAAAAGCTATTGTTGTTACCTGTACCCAGTGTCAGGCAGAAGAAAGACCGTGTGAAAAGGCGTGCCCGGTAACACCACCAGCTATCCACTTCGACGAAAAGACACTACATATGGTTGTCAATAAAGATACTTGTACTGGATGTTTATCCTGTCAGGTAGCCTGTGGTAGTGAGGCTATCCAGTTTAATCCAGAAATATCCAATGTGCCTTTTGTCTGTGACCTCTGTGATACTAAGAACACCGGCGAGAGAAACCCCCAGTGCGTCAAGATATGTCCCACGTCTGCCATTTTTTATAACAACAGAGACGAACGAGGCCGACCACTCAGGGATACTTTTCGTAGAAGCAGCAATGAAAAGGCTGAAATGATTATGAAAAGACTTTATCCTCTGACACGAGAGAGTCTTGCTTACCCTCCATGGCGTCCCTGAATCTGTGATGAAGGGAGATAGTAATATGGATGATATTAGATTTAGTTTGTTGGAAGTGGATTTAACTAATAATAGTAACCGGGTTATTGATGTTACCGAAGAGGTAAAGAAATACCTCGGAGGTAATGGCCTTGGTAACAAGCTACTCTGGGACCTGGTTCCCCAAGCGACTGACCCTCTCAGTCCGGAGAATATCCTGCATATCGGGGTCGGACCGATAACGGGGCTTATCGGTTGTAAGACAAGCTGCTCCTTCCTTTCACCTTTGACCGGTTGGGCTGGTGAGGCTACTGTTTCCGGTTATATCGGTGATGAGATAATGAGGGCTAATTACAACGCCGGGATTCTAATCCGAGGCAAAGCTTCCAGACCATCATATCTCTTTGTGTATAATGACAGAGTAGAGATCAGAGACGCTTCTGACTTGTGGGGACAATACCTGTTGAAGACAGAAAACACCCTTCGAGAGCGACTATATAAAGAGACGGGTCATGAGTTTGCTACTTTGTGCATAGGTCCCGCCGGTGAGAACCTTGTCCGTTATGCTAATGCTGTAACCGAGAACGTACACAGCGCAGCAAAAAACGGTGTCGGTGCTGTGTTTGGTTCCAAGAACCTTAAAGCAGTGGCAGTCAAGGGAACCAGGACTCTACCCTTCTCTGACCATAACAAGGTATGGCAGTTGAAGAAGGAATATGCTATGCATCCGGCGACAATGGTCCAGAAGCACTCAGGATGGGGTCGTTATGGTGCTAGCGACGGCATGAGAGCTTTACTTAATCACGGAGGGGATGCAATTAAGAATGCTCACTCTTCCTGGGATCCCATTGCCGATAAAAGTGACCACATTGCCCATGAATTGAGTTACCGGGTCTGGACGGATGGCTGTCCGGGATGTGCTACCCCCTGCTTTCAGCCTTATTTCAAGAATACCACTCACGGAGCTTTTAGCGGCGAGTTGAGACACGGCAATACTTCAGGGCTGTGTGGTAATGCCATGATGGGCTATGATGAAGTCGAAGAGATTAATTCGCTGCTTGAGGAGCTGGGCGTTGATGCTGAAGATGTGCAGGGGCATATTGCCTGGGCTATGGACCTCTATGAGCACGGTATCCTTACTAAAGCAGACCTAGGCGGAATTGACCTTAAATGGGGTGACCGTGATGCAACACTGGAGCTTATGAAAAAGATCGTCTACAAAGAGGGACGCGCTCCGGCAGCACTGGCTGAAGGTTACTGGCATGCCATCAAGGTTTTTGGTCCTGAGTCCAAGTGGTATGCCTGGTATTCTGCGGCGAATGCCTCCATTCCAAGATACGATCCGAGAAACAAGATGTACGGAATGGCTCTCCAATACGGTACTACTCACGGTGGAGGTAGCGGTCTTTTTGACTCCGCAACGATGTGTCTCTTTGCCGCATTCGCATTTTTTGCTATATGGGGACCACCTCCTGAAATCGCCCGGATTTTTCTCAATACTGCCTGCGGATGGGAATTAACTGGACCGCAACTCAACGACATTACACAGAGACTCAGCTTCCTCAGTAGATGTGTCAGTCTCCGAGAAGGCTTCCACCCGGATAAGCATTCATTTCTACCCCAACGGGCATTCGATGAACCGGTAACCGATAAGTACGGTCGTACCTGGGTCTGGACACAGGAAGAATGGGAGGTAGCAAAGAGAAAACATTACATGGATACCCTGAAACTCTCGGAAAGAGGTTTGCCTCTAAAAGGGGAACTGCAGCGACTTGGACTTGAGTTTGTTATTCCAGTCCTTGAACCAATGGATGCGTTGAGTTAAGGCAATAAATTTAATAAAATCCGCTGTATTAACGAATATAATGGTTACCGTTTCATTGTGACTGTGATTATCTACTGCTACGTAGTAGACTGAACTGAATCATTATCTCAGTTGTTTTTCTTTATGGCTAAACATTAATCATAACCGGCAATGTCACAGTTTTGTAACTTTTCTCCCTTTCATTTTATGACTTTTTTATTGTTTGTTGGTTAATATATTCTAACTTCGGTAGATTGCTCTAGTGCATCTCATATCCTACATCATCTATCAATAATATTGATTAAAGGAGAGATAAAAAATGAAGTGCGAAAAATGTGATCGTGAATTCTCAGAGAAAGAAGCCCACAAGCACACCAGCAAAGTCCGCGTGTATCGCGGTAAAATTGTCTGCGAGGACTGTCTTTTAGGAATGGGGGTCCACCTTGATGAGGCTGAACCATACTGGACTTACATAAAACTTCACACCGACATACGAACCCCCAAACTATAGTAGCAGCTTGATGACAGGACCGGGTGGTGAATAGGCAGGCAAAGTGGGATGGCTGTTACATCCCACATTGCCTGTGGTCTTATACAAGAGAAAGACCTCCACAACATGTTTACCATATTGCTCGAATTTCCACAGAGGTTATTTTTGTTCCATTAACCATAAAGTGCTATATTTAAAGAATAAAACGACAGGTATTTTAGCAGACAAAACTCGGTATGTTTACAATGTATGCCTGTCAGAATACTTGACCCTTCGCGAACTATTTCTAAGGAGAATATTTCAATGCTAAGAGGTGGTATACCCATTGGAAGAATATTCGGTATTTCTCTGAGGTTAAATTATTCATGGTTTATCGTCTTTGTGCTGGTAACATGGGCATTGAGTACAAATTATTTCCCGACAAATTTTCCAACCTGGAGTCTAGCGAGCAGGATAACTGCGGGCATTATTACAAGCCTCCTGTTCTTTGGTTCTGTATTAGCTCATGAACTGATGCATAGCATTGTAGCACAAAGGACCGGCATTACAGTTCGTTCTATAACTCTCTTTATTTTTGGCGGAGTCTCTGAGATAGCTGAGGAACCCAAACGTCCTAAAGATGAACTCCGTATAGCATTGGCAGGACCTCTTACAAGCTTGGTAATTGGTGGCATACTCTGGGGAATCTTTTTCTGGCTAAGAGACATAAATGAGTTTATCACAGGTATGGCTTTCTGGCTGGGATGGATAAATATTTCTCTGGCTGCCTTTAATCTTATCCCCGGTTTTCCCCTTGATGGCGGAAGAGTTCTTAGAGCAATATTGTGGGGGAGAAGTAAAAACATACGAACTGCCACAAAGACAACTTCAAACATAGGCAGAGGAGTAGGCTATCTGTTTATCTTTGGCGGTATATGGCTTATCTTCTGGGGGGACTGGCTTAGTGGACTCTGGCTCGCCTTTATTGGCTGGTTTTTAGAGAATGCCGCCATTGGCAGTTACCGCCAGCTGGCTTTTATCGAGACACTTCAAGGTCATAATGCGAGTGAGATAATGACACGTAATTGTTTAACTATAGGACCAGAACTCACTATCGAGCGACTAGTAAACGAGAACATACTGACATCCGGCACACGCTGTTTTCCGGTAGCAGAAGACAATCGTGTTCTCGGCCTGGTCACAATCCGCGATATCAAGGCAGTGCCACGCGAGCAATGGCAGAACAAGACGGTGAAAGAAGTAATGACGCCTTTTGAGAAACTGAAGTGGGTGAAGCCGGACCAGGACCTTTCAACTGTTCTTAGAATACTCGCTGACGATAATATAAATCAGGTTCCGGTAGTAGAGGATAGAAATATCGTTGGTATGATAGCCCGCGACAGCCTTCTTTCCTTCGTCTCGGTTCGGGGCGAACTGGGAATGTGATCAGTAAGAAAATAAAAACGCTAAGATTAAAATCTTTATTGACAGTCAGGTGAGTTACATTTTAAAGTTATCTATTATTATTTGACTCGGAGGAGATTAGAATGACTGCAGATGGAAATCAGGACATCAAGAAAGTTGTAGCATCACTTAAAGCAAACCGTTTTGATATCGTTGAGTTTGTAGAGGATGCAGATACCGCCGTAAAAAAAGTCCTCGACTTGATACCTCCAGAGGCTAAAGTCGGTACGGGAGGCTCAATGACAATCAGACAAATCGGGCTTAGAGACCAGTTACTCAAACGCGGGAATATTCAAGCTTTTCGTCCAGGTCAGGTACCCCCTGAAGATTTTAGACGTTTACCGAGTGATATATTCCTGACCAGCAGTAACGCCGTAACCCTTGATGGAAAACTGGTAAATATTGATGCGACAGGAAACCGGGTAACCAATATGATATTCGGACCGCGAAAAGCAATACTTGTCATTAGGCAAAATAAGATTGTGAGTACTGTTGATGAAGCGATCAAACGGATAAAATATGTTATCGCTCCATATCACGGGATGACGATGGGCATACAGGCACCATGCGCCAAAAGCGGGAAGTGTTCTGACTGTAAATCACCGGGGCGTATATGCAATATCACCACCATAATTGAGAAAAAACCCAGGATGACCGAAATAGCCATAATCCTTGTCGGTCAGGATCTGGGACTTGGTTGGGACCCTGACTGGCCTGAAGAACGCAAGGAGAAGATAGCTTCAGCTTACCGGGCAGCTTGGGAAGAAGAGAGGGCTGCTTTCCGTCCTCCACGACCGTAAGGTTGTTCTTAACTAAAGACATTTATTATATTTGGTGAATTGAGGCTACGAACCGTCTTTTCTAAAGAATATGGCTTAAAAGAATCCTAAATGCTATAGCTAACAGTCTAGGAACTTAAAAGGAGCCTAAGAATGTCATTATTATCCAGATTATATAATGATATTCCTCCATTCACGGTTTCGGCGACACCCACTCTGGTCACGCTTTGTATAACATTAAAACTCACCGCAAGCTGGAACTAGACGAGGGCACCTCCCTCCGGTGATACACCATTCGGATCAAGTGCTTTTACAATCTTTCTCCACCATAGATGGTAATTTGATAAAGCTGGACCGATTTCATCCTGCGGGCCCATTGTTGAGGCGAAATAACGTTCTGTAAAAGCCCTCCTAGTTTGCCCTCTTTGCCATTCCATTACAGCTTTAGCTGCTTCGGTGTTCTTAGGGTCATATTTACAGAATATTTCCGTTTTACCGAGATGTCCCTGTTCGACACCCCAACCGAAGAAGGCGCCACCATCATCCACGATATACCCTTTTTCAATTAAAGGCTCCTTTGCTTTCCCAGCTCCGATAGCCCATTTGATGGTCAGGTCTCTCTGTCCCATGATAGGAATCGAATTAAAAGCTCCTCCGGGGCGGAATGTCTCTCTGATAGAAGCAGAAATTCTAATACACTGGCACATCAGGATTCCTTCTATCTCAGGGTCTTCGACTGGTTTTAAAGACTTTCCATCGTTATCGCTGATTATTTTCTGTAATACCTTCTTCTTATATTCAAAGTCTTCCGGAGTAATACCGGCTATTATAACGAAGAAGCCGGGACCCTGTACCTCTTTGTTAAGACGATTGAACATCTTTTCGTCTTCTTCATTGCAGGTAGTGATATTCGCCGCTACCATTGCTGCATTAAAACCCATCAACTCGTACGCTATCTCACTTTCACCTATCTTAAGCTCCGCCTGCCACATCTTCTCTACAGACGGGAAACTGAAATATCGAGCCATCATATTGGCTGGTATCTCACTCAGGGTATATTTCGGTGAGTGCCCTACTACCGGAAATCTCGCGGGACCCGGCCAGTGATAAAGCTTTACAGCTGCTTTAGTAAATACCCCCGGTGTTACACCCGGTGGCACGGCGCTGGTCAGTATAGCCCTTATAGATGGACCAGGTCCATCACCGCAAAACCATTCGTCAGAAGACCCCAGTGCACCCGACCTGACGATGTCCCCCTCAGGAGTTACCCATTCTATAGCCAGATGGTTCCGGTCGTCACCGCTGGTGGTCTGGTCCATATGTCCGTGGCCTCTCAGCATTGCCGTGCAGTTAGTCCCGGCTCCCTTTATACAAAAATTCAAGCCCCTCTTCATTAACTCAGCCTGTAGTTGTGCCGAGATAACATACGGCTCAACCACGGCATACATGTTTTTCTCGTTAATTTCAATGATACGGTTCATCCTTCTCAGGTCTAAATAGACAACACCCTTGGGAAACATTCCGGTCCAGCCGGTACATACCGCTCTAAATACTAGCTTGTATTTATTACATAGTTTAACTATCGCTTGAATTTCCGCCGTATTTTTGGGAAGGATTACGGCTGCGAGTTCAGCCGAGTGATAGGCAGGCATTATTACCGGATCATCGCAGATATTTTCCTCTTCTACCACATCTTCAAATGCCTTATAAATGTCTTTGCTTAACACCATGGTTCTATAGTCCCCCTTTCCTAGATTGTCTTCTCGACAAGTTCGACGATATCAAATATTTTCAAGCTACTACCGCTTTCCTTGATGGCTTCGTTAAATGTTTTTTCGCACCAGGGACAGGCGGTAATAAGCGCTTCGGCGCCGGTAGACACAGCTTCATTTATCCTCTCCCGGGCAGTCCATGTAGCAAATCCGGGATTTGACTCAATGACACCACCACCGGCCCCACAGCACCAGGAGTATTCCTTAATCCTGGTCATTTCCGTAAGTTTTATACCAGGAATACTCTTGAGAACATCCCGAGGTGGTTCATAGATGCCATGCGTACCCCGCCGGTATTCCTTTGGCGGATCGAAAACAAATTTATCACCCGGAATTTTCTTTCCTTCCCAGTGTATCCATGGTTCACCCAGTCTACCAAGACGGCACGGGTCATGATATGTGACCGAGAAATCCACCTTCTTCCGCGGCTTCAATTTACCTTCTTTTATCAGTCTATCGATATATTCCGTGATATGCAGCACTTCGAGGTTACCCTTCAGGTCGTACCTGTCGTAGAGGATCTTGAATGCCTGATACCCATCGGCACAGCCTGTTACCAGCGTCTTGATACCAGCTTTCTTAATCATAACCATATTCTTCTTCGCCTGGTTAAGGAAGTCTTCTTTATAACCCATCTGGTAAGCACGACCGCCGCAGCATGTCTCGGCATCACCGGCAATACCGAAATTGACACCTGCCTTCTGTAGTATCTTTACGATGGCTCTAGCCAGCTTCCACATATCCTTATCGTAGCTTGTCAAGCAACCCACATGAAAGAGTACGTCCACTTTCTCTTTTGTGACGTCTTTGATATTCAGACCGGCAGCCCAGTCACCCCGTTTACCTTTAACAGGAACCATCGAGCCAGTTTTCTTAAGCCCGGAGATAACCTTTTCCAGAGCAGGGTTAGTCTGGCCATCTTCAATGCATCTCATCCTGAACTCGCTGATAGGCTCGAGTACTTCCATATCCATCGCATAATTACACGAGACACCACAGGCACCACACATCTGGCAGTTATAGACTATATCAAGGAGTTTTTCCGAATAATTAAATCCTTTCTTCAACATCGACGATGCGATATTCAATCTGCCACCACCTGAGTAGGCATGATAATTATATCTCGCTATGCTGGGGCACACATTCGCATAATACTCGCCCTTTATCATCTGCATAGGTATAAATTTACAGCACGAACACCGGCAGCACATATCCATATCGCCACGGTAATCTTCTAGCGCCATCTTATCTCCCTCCCGTATTTATTCAGTGATGAATTAATACTATTCACAGTTAATAGCATACTTTCCCCGGATTCATAACATTGTTCGGGTCAAAAATTTTCTTAAACTTATTTAACACAGCAATAGTAGCTGCATCTCTATTAAGAATTATCCCGGCACTTTCACCATAAGGCCTTGAGAAGAATGCACCTTTAGCCATTA